>NZ_RZRX01000015.1:0-47100 GCF_003997405.1 Mesorhizobium sp. M2A.F.Ca.ET.042.01.1.1 | reverse complement strand
CACCGCGCCGCAGAGTTGCCGGTCTGGCTGCACAGATACAATTGGCACCGTCCCCACGGGAGCCTAAAGTCCAAAACACCTATCAGTCGCCTCGCTCTAACCGAGGACAACCTGTTGAGGCTCCACAACTAGCTCGTCAGCGACGACACACCCGCTCGAGCACCCATAGACTATGATCACCGGCGCGGACTGGAAGAATACGGCTGCATCGCCCGAGCCGGCGGAACAGAAGATCTCGGCATCCAGTCAACGCTCGATACAAAGCGCGCGATCGAATGGCCCGAGCACAAGGGGATCAAAAAGCTTCTCAGACAATTGAGGACCCTTCGGACCCCAAAAGGGCTATAGCCTGATTTTGGGTTCGCACGCCTAGCTTCTTCTTGGCATTGTCCAAATGAAAAGCGATCGTGCGTGGCTTGATACCCAAGATGCGGCCGGTCACCCAGGCTGAATTACCCCGCGCTGCCCACCTCAGGCACTCATATTCGCGGGATGTCAGCGAAACCCCATCCACTGTTCGATCGCTCGGCAATTTGCGGCGAACGCAACGATGAAAGCAGGCCGCCATCAGTTGAAGAGCTTGTTCGTACCGCTCAGCGACCCGAAGAAATACTGGACGAGGCTCATCGGCGGCAAAAGTAACCGCAGCGATGCGGCCGCGGAGATCGACAATTGGGATCGTCAAACCGCAGCAGATGCTGAATTGAGCCGCCTCATCGAATAGCTGCTGTTGAGCCGGCGACATTTTATCGCCTCCCAAATTCGATCCCCAGTGAAACGGGCAGCCGCCATTTCGAGCACGCAAGACCACAGGATCGAGTTTCTCATACTGATTTTCCAGATACTGTCTGGTCCAGCGGGGTGGATAGTTTGAAATTAACCTCGGTTTGCCGGAAGGCCGTGCTGGCAAGGAGAGGTAGGCAAAGAAGATTAGGTCAAGTCGTCCGGCCGCCTCAGCCATGGCATCCCGGAAATCTGCCTCATCGATACTCTGTGACAGTCTTTCAAGGAATGTCTCGAAAACAAGTGGCATGTGCCTCGTCATCGTCGCGCTCGATTCTTCCTCTTTCTGCACGCCTTCCGGCTGCGTCGTGTATGTCCCGACAAACGTGATTGAATTCGCGGGCGTCGCTGGGCTGACCGGGCTCCAGAATGCTGCCACACTTTCGATCTTCGTCGGTCATCCCAATCATGCTGGGCTCACCCGATGGGCGTCTGGCAGACGCCTCATGATCTCAACAGCTCAATCAGAGAATCTCCATGCATTAAATCATGACCGCCCCTGCACCGACCAAATCAGGAGAAATCATCCTGCGCTGACCAAAAGCCATCATTGACCCCAGCTTTTGCAGGAATTTGGGTCGGCATTAGCATAACAATTCGGATAGCCGCTCATCCCCCACCCGGGGCGCCGTGATCCGCAAAGAAGTGTTGCGATGCTTTCTTTTCTTTGATAGGCAAATCGTCTCAACAATATTAAAATGCCTTTCCTTGTGAACGGGGTGGCGTGTGAGTATCGTCCTTCTATATACCTGACGTGATAAAATTCACCGCAATGATTATGGCCCGCTGCAATGATGTAAAGGGCACGTCTAAGCTCAATCTGCATCGGAACGTGCAGATGACCTTTACCAGACCCTCGATCCCGCACGGGCCATAATGATACTGATTACGTGGGTCAAAAAGGGCGCCCTGCCGGCGGGGAGGTACACCCGCAGGGCGCGCCGCACAGAGGTCCTGGTCGTTGGGCAACAGGACAGCGGCGGCAGAACTGATTCGGTTACAAATCGTGACTGAAATAGCCCGGAGCATGCTCAAGATCAGATATCTGGAATTCAACAGTTTTGGGTCTGCTCGGCGCAGTAGCGCGCAGGGACATGCCTGCCTCCGGACTCGCTCCTTCGCGATCGCAAAATCATACGGCACCCTCGGCCTTCAGCGCGCGATAGGTGGTATCGACCGACTTTACCGTCGCGTCGACAATGATGTCGATCTCTTTTCGGGTAATGATCAGGGGGGGGGCATAACCGAGGATGTCGCCATGCGGCATGGCCCGTCCGATGACGCCATTCTCAAACAGAGCAGCTGCAGTGCGCACCCCGACCTGAAGGTCGGGTTCGAATGGTATCCTTTGTTTTGGGTCCCGCATCATCTCCACGGCCGACAGGATACCCACTCCGCGAACTTCACCAACGATGGGATGTCCCGCCAGCTCGGCCTTCATCCGGTCTTGCCAATACGGTCCAACATCGCGGACATGCTCCAGAATATTTTTTTCTTTAAGCAGTCGAATATTGGCGAGCGCGGCTGCGGCACAAAGCGTGTGCCCCGAATATGTCCAGCCGTGGCCGAGTGCGCCGTGCTTCTCAGTTCCTTGTTCCAAAACCGACCAGACACGGTCGCCAATGATTGACCCGGAGATGGGGAGGTAGGCGGAACTCAAACCCTTTGCGATGGTCACGAAATCCGGACGCATGTTATACAGGTGGGAACCGAACTTCTCGCCGGTTCGCGCGAAGCCACAGACCACTTCATCCGCGATTAGAAGGATATCGTATTTGTCGAGCACCGCTTGAATGGACGTCCAGTACCCTTTGGGGGGCGGCACAATACCTCCTGTCCCAAGTACCGGCTCTCCGATAAAAGCTGCAACCGTTTCCGGTCCTTCGGCCAGGATCAAGGCTTCAAGCTCATCGGCACAGCGCCGGGAGAACGCTTCCTCGCTCTCCTCGACACGCGCCTGGCGGTAATAGTGCGGCGTGGTTGTATGGCGCACCAAATCCAGAGGCAGGTCGAAGAAATTGTGAAAGAAGGGAAGGCCAGTTAGGCTACCCGTGACCAATCCAGACCCGTGATAGCCGCGATTTCGCGAGATGATCTTTTTCTTTTCGGGCCGGCCAAGAATGTTATTATAGTACCAGACCAGCTTGATGTTGGTTTCGTTGGCATCGGAACCGGAGAGGCCGAAATAGACCCTTCGCATGTTCTGACCGAAATACTCGACCACGGCCTCTGCCAACAGGGCGACCGGCTCCGTACCTTGGCTGGCATAGACGTGTGCGAACGGCAATTCGTGTGCTTGCCTGGCAATGGCCTCGGCGATCTCCGTGCATCCATATCCCATGTTGACGCAGTAGAGTCCTCCGAAACCGTCGAGGCTCCTTCGGCCTTCGGTGTCCCAGATATAGACGCCTTCCGCACCGGCCATAATCCTATTTGGCGTTTCGCCTCGGCTGTGCTTGGCCAAATGCGTAGAAGGATGGAAGACGAAGCTTCTATCCTTCTCCCGGAGTTGCTCGGTTCCCAGATTGCTCAAGCGCATGTCCCTCTCCTCGCGATAAATTGGCGGAGGGCACTCGGCCAGCCACCTGTTTAGCAAATAGCATACCGGAAACGTCCCTTGAGTTTCTCGGGAATGCAGGTTATTCGCCGTGAAATTCGCGGGATCGGCCCGAATTGCCGTGAAAACTAAGGCGTCACGTTCGCCTTAGCCGAGGGTCGGGGGCGCGTCATGCAAACACGAACAGCTTACGACGCGCATGCGCCCAGCATAGTGCCCGATTAGCGGGCGATATTGACGGATGAATAGCGCTCGGGACGCTGTTCCCGCCGGCCGCGCGAGGCACGATAGAGCGCCGGCGGCCATGTTCCGCCGAACTGCCGGTCATCCCTTACATTCTGACGGTCCGGATCGGTCTTGCCGTTCCCAAGGGTGGTAATGCAGGTGATCAGGGGCAAAGCACATTCGCCTCGATCAGCAGGCAGCGGGTTCCGTGCCGCGGCACAGGCTCCAACCTGGTTGGCCAGCGCTGAGAGGCTGAGGTCGTGCCCTCGCGCATATTGATCGCTTTGGCGGTGCGGCGGCTGGTGCTCGGCAGACTTCTCGAAGGAGCATAGCCAGAAGGTTCGGCCCGGCAAAGACGCGCGGCGAGAGCTCCTTGCCATTGACATCTTGATTCGCAGCCGACCAGCGCCGCCAAGTTCTATCGTGAGCGTGTTGCCTTTCTTGCGATCGCAAATTCGTGGTTGCTGCGCAGGGCGAGCCGAGCTGCGGCTCGCAGGAGGGGGCGAGCCGACAGAATTGCGCGGCCTGAAAAGCTGCCTCCATCAATGCTGGCCGCTCGTGCAGTCTCGAAACGCTGGATCAAGCCTCAAACATCGAACAGCCGCTCCTTTTCCTCGCGAAACCAGCGCCCTCGCGCGACATGATCTTGTCTGACGATCCGACGCTTCGAGCGGGGCTCCTCTAATAGGTTGCACATGACCTGCAGCTTTCAGCCAAACTCAGCAAATCGGACGTCTCTTCTTATCATCGCTCGGCAAGCTCGGAACACGCTGGGGGACGTTGCTAAGGCTAGTCGCCGCCAGCGGATGGCGAGGATGTTTTGGCGGCTAAGTGCTTTTAGGTGGGCGATTATAAGCCGAGATCGCGATAGGTGCTTTCGCCATAGCTCCTGGCGCCATCGCCACGCTGAGCGTTTGAAAGCCGATGAAATTCGCTGGGCCAATTGGCTAGCGCGTGCTTGATGGCCTTCATCTTGAACGGCACGTGCACAACACATTTGTCCCTGATGATAGGCGGACAGCTCGCATCTTGTTGCCGCGAGCCGTTAAGGTTTGCTGCGATTATCGGCAGACCTAGATCAAGGGCCAATTCCATTTCCCAGCGCACGAAGCGAAAAAGGTTTTTCGTTTTCTCACCGATCAGGACAAGTACCTGGCTCGATCCATTCATTCTGTTGCGAAGATTGCGTTTAACATAATCTTCGTCCTGTGCTCGGCTCGTCATATTGTCCAGATCGTGAGCGTTCGCGAATTCAAAACTCACATTCTCGCTGGCATTCCACCCTTTCATAAAGCGGTATGCCCAAGCGTCTTCATCGCCGTCAAATATTACATAGGTCGGATCGCTGTATGCCATTGTTGTCTCTTAGTTGTTTTGACGAGCAACCCACTGGGTGTGCTCCCGTGAGAAAGCCAGTTCGGCTTCGTTCACCGCGGCGGAGAATGCCTCATCCGAGTTGGCGTCCGTAATAAGGTCGGCAGTCAAGCCGATCTCGTGAGCTGTCAACGTGTAAGCCGATGCCAATTCGTTAAATTTCTTGATCTGGGTCCACCCGATAAGCGAGGCGGCGATGACAATTAGCGGCTCGGTCGGCCAGCCAGGCATCGCGGGGTCAGCGATGCGTACTACGATGAACGAGAATCCCAGAGCGTATGCAAAAATACCAAGGCCCATCCAGACTTTCGCGGACCTCTTGTTCGAGCGCGCCTTCTTCTCGTACCACTTCCGCTGGTCGCAGATTCGTCTCTGCAGATATATGTCTTTTCTTTCTTTTAGCGGGGAGTCCCTTATCGACATCATCTGGTCGGTTGTTTGGGGGGATGCTGAATCGGTGCCGCTCAACGCGCTACCAAGGTGACGATTGCTATCAAGGATACCTTCCATGAGCTTTCGAAAATCAGCTCTGGCGTCAGCGGCGCGCGCGTCATCGAACGGCTGTGCTCGCATCGCGAAGCGCCAAGTCAATGTCTTCACCGACTCTGCAAGAGCTCGAGCCTGATACCAGACCTGCTCGGGCTTTGTGACCGACCGGAAAATGAGGACTCCCATTGAGCAAAGAAATACCGCAGCATAGACACCGAAATAGGCTTTTGATGGCGACAAGTCCAAAGAGAGCACCGACGCTAAAAAAAGAAGAACGTACTCTGCCCGGATCAGGCGGAGAAACGTCGCCTGCTGCTCGTTGGATGCCACGTCGGCGCTATTATAGAGTCCAGGATATTTCATTTTTGAAGCACACCAGTCTATTTTGTGGCGGTAAATTCTTTAAGCCAGGATTTGGCAAACGTGAGGTTAGCAGTCGAGCTTACAGAGCCTATTCTTGAGCGAGGCGCGGTCCCTCTGTTCATAAACAGGAATGCAGGTCCTGTCCCATCAATGTAAGGGTATAGGCCCAAAAATTCTTGCCCGGAGAATGTTTCCGAAGAATTTTTTGCCACGGGCAGAACCGCTACCGCGGTCCGAAACCCATCGAAAAAGCCAAGCTCCCAAGGCATCCATCTGGATTCTGGAGAATTGTTTGAATGCACATAGATTAGCGTCTTTGACTGCCTCATACGGGTCCGCAGCAACTCGGCGGTGGCCGAGGAGACCTTTGTGCGGTCCAGTTGTGAATCTTCGACCCAATCTACGTAAGCAGTGAACCCAAGCTCCTCGAAAATTCGCTTCACACCGAGAATGATCTCTGCGTCCTTGAAAGAATGTGACAGAAAAACGTCGAATGAAGATCTGGCTGTAGCTGCGGCCGTCTCTTCCTTTAGAACGATCGATGCGGCTCTATGTCCTCGACTGGCATTCGCAACTCTTTTCAGCTCTGCCTCGGTCAGTAGCACTATTCAAATCCCCCATGATCTGTTCGCAATCTATGAACTTGACGCCCATTCGATTAAGCGACCCTTGTCTTGTGAAAACTGGCACCATGCTCTCCAGCCGGTAGCGCAACCTCCACCTTCTCAAAGACCACGTCGGCTGGCAGGAGTGACCGGCCTTGTCACCCACCTACGCGACCCCGGCACAGCCATGCTCCTCGCTTAGAAGGCTGCGAGACCAGCGATGTCAAACAGGACAGACGATCTCCTAATCTCGATCAGCAACGAACTTACGACGTAAAAACGCGATGGAGCGATCTCCGAATGTCCGCAGGCGTCGAGGGCCGGGTTGGTCGCCAGGGCCGAGCGGGCCAGCTTGCACTCCCGCTACCCGTCGGCTTGCCAAACCCTCGCTGTAGATTTCGCCCCCCCCACACGGATGCGCTGACCGCGACTAAGCTCAATCGCCACTGATCGCCAATCCAGGGCGAAAGTTCCCCCCTTGAAGTAGCGGTAGAGGCATTTTTTCGGCACTTCGCATCTTAGATATGGACGCCTCCTCAACCAGGCACGATCCGGTTTGGCTTCTCGCCGTAACCGTGCTGGCCAAGTGCGTCCGATGGCTGCTTCGATCCGTCTCCTGGAATGATCGGTTCCAGATTGCTCAAGCGCATCGTCCTTCCTCGCCATCAACTGGCGGATAGCGCTCGGCCACCTTTTTCCAGCAATTAGTATACCGCAAATGTCCCTTGAGTTTCGTCGGAATGGGCGCCTTTTGCCGACGAATCTACGGGATCCGTGCCAAACGCCGTTGAAACTTAAACTTTCGCTTTCACCGTTGCCTCAGGGCGGACAAAGGTATCGGTGAATTGGACTTCACTGGTTTCGTGACGACAAGGCTATAGTATTGATCAATCCCCAAGCCTGCCTGCAGCAGTCCCTCCATGAAATCCTGATAGGCGGCCATAGAACGAGATGCGACCCGCATCAAATAATCCACGCGCCCCCCAATTGCCCAGCAGTCCAGGATTTCCGGAATCTCTTGGATTGCAGTTTCGAAGACTCGTTGGTCCTCAAGACGATGGCGATCCAGCACGACTTCTACCATCACAAAGATCATGCCGCCGACGAGTGCAGGACTCAGTCGCGCATAAAATCCCTCAATAATTCCTGCGGCCTTGAGTGCTCGGAGCCGCTCCGAACAGGCCGACGCCGAAAGATGAACTCGTTTTGCAAGCTCACTTTTTGAAATCCGACCGTCTGCCTGAATCTCGGAGAGAATCCGGACGTCCCAACTGTCGAGTTGCACGGGATCGGGTTTCGACTTCATAACCTGTTGCTCTCAAGCAGCGATCGACAGCGCGCCGTGTGCCGATCAATTCTATTATCATTGAAACGACCGAATGTAGCAGTGGAAGGCATCCGTTCCAGGCCCGAGATGTGCTAGAATGGGTATGAAAATCAGCTAAGGAGAGCGATCCGCTGAGAAAAGCTGCAGAAGTAATTTGGCTATCGCCCCAGCGCCTAACGGGCAATGGTGCAGCTGGAGAGGAAGTCGGCGGCGGCAGAGACCTTCTGATAAATAAAATAGATAACCCATTTTCTTGAATCCCCGCTACCGTACTTGATAGACGCGCGACTGCATTCGAGCCTCGATCGCGTGGACGGCATACTCAATGCAGTATTCAGTGGCACATTCAGCTATTGGGGTGAATTGAAGGCCTTGCTCGTCCGGCTCGCCGAGGCGCAAGGCACCGCAAATGCCGCTCGTCGTACGGCGTGCCCAACAATTTGACGCTGGTGTCTGGCCGAAATCGCCTAACTGGGAAGATTCAAACGCCGATGTTGCGTGCGATGCTGTCGGCCGCCATACGCCTACGCCACTCGAGAGGCCCGGAATTGTGAATGGAGTTTCCCTCAACATCGACGGCCATGATAACAGGCATGTCCTGCACATCGAATTCATAGATGGCTTCCATGCCCAGGTCTTCAAAGGCAACGATCCGCGCCTTCTTAATCGATTTTGAAATCAGGTACGCAGCGCCACCCACTGCAGCAAGATAGGGCGTTTTGTGTCTTATAATCGACTCGATGGCCGCCGGTCCCCTTTCCGCTTTGCCGATCATCGCAAAAAGGCCGGTTTCGGCGAGCACCTTGTCCGTAAAATCGTCCAAGCGGCTGGAGGTTGTTGGACCGGCGGGTCCAACGACCTCATTCCTCACTGCCCGGACGGGACCGACATAGTAGATCACGCGTCCCGTCAGATCGACCGGAAGCGGCTTGCCGGCATCGATCAGCTCGACCATTCGTTTGTGGGCAGCGTCACGGCCCGTCAGCATCTTTCCAGACAGCAGGAGCGTTTCACCGCAGCGCCACGATGCCGTCTCTTCCTTCGTCAGCGTATCTAAATTGACCCGCCGGACGCCGGCTGGGTTCAATTCGTCGGCTCCGATGTCGGGCCATTCGCGCAAATCGGGCGGCTGGAGCCTGATGGGTCCAGAGCCGTCCAAAGTAAACTTCAGGTGCCGGTTGGCGGCGCATTGCGGGATGAGCGCCACAGGCTTGGACGCCGCATGAGTAGGATAGGTCGCAACCTTGACGTCAACGACTGTCGTCAGACCACCAAGCCCTTGGGCGCCGATGCCAAGCGCGTTGATCCGCTCATAAAGCTCAATCCGCAGTCCCTCTTCCGGGCTTGACGCCCCCCTTGCGATTAGTTCCGCCATATCGATGGGCTCGTTCATGGCTTCCTTGGCCAGCAGCATCGCCTTTTCAGCGCTACCACCGATACCAACAGAGATCAGCCCAGGCGGACACCATCCGCTGCCCAGGGTCGAAACGGTATTGACCACCCAGTCGGAAACGGAGGCGCTGGGATTAAGGGTGGTAAAACGTGCCTTGTTCTCGGACCCGCCGCCTTTTGCGGCGATAGTGATCTCAATCTGGTCACCTTGCACCAAGTTGACATGGACAACTGCCGGCGTGTTGTCGCGGGTGTTGACCCGTCTAGCGAGGGGATCCGCAACGATCGATGCCCGAAGGGGATTGTCCGGATCGAGATAGGCTTGACGTACGCCCTCATTCACAAGATCAGCGAAACTGGCTGTTGACTTAATGCGGGCATCCATGCCGACCTTTGCGAAGACAACCACAAGTCCGGTGTCCTGACAGATCGGGCGCCGCCCAAAGGCCGCCATGCGGGAGTTCAGCAGAATCTGACCTATGGCATTCTTCGCCGACGGGCTCTGTTCTCGCGTGTATGCGTGAGAAAGAGACCGGATATAATCTGGAGGATGATAGTACGAGATGTACTGAAGGGCGTCGGCGACGCTCCTTGTGATGTCGCGACCTGCGATGGTCCGTGTTCTGTTTCCCACCGGATTTTATCCAAACGAACCGAGGCCATTGACCATTTTCAAAATCTGGAAGCTTCGCACCCCCTGCTCGCCGCCTTCATATCCATAGCCGCTTTGCTTGACGCCCCCATAAGGCGCATCCGCGGAAACCCCTTTCAGGTAATTCACACTAACTGCGCCCGCAGAGAGACCATTGATAAGCTTCTGTTGCGTATCGGCCGCGCCAGTAAACAAGTAGGCGGCCAGACCGTACTCGGTGGCGTTGGCTTCCTCGATCGCCTCTTCGATCGTATCGAAAGGCGCCACGGTGAGAATCGGTCCGAACGGCTCTTCATGAAGCACTCTCGCTTGCTTCGGTACGCCCGTCAGGATGGTTGGCGGCCAGTAAAACCCCGGTCGGTCAAGGGGGATGCCACCGGTCTCGATGCGGGCGCCGCCTTCTACCGCATCCTTGGTCAGGCGCTGCATGGCCTCTATTCGCCGCGCGTTTGCCATTGGCCCCATTTGCGTTGCAGGGTCATCCGGTGGTCCGATCCTGATTCTTCGGACCGCCTCCGTCATCCGGAACAGGAGTTCCTCATAGCGGGACCGGGCGACAAGAATCCTGCTGGGCGCATTACAGCTCTGGCCCGCGCACTCGAATTTGTATTCCGAAATAGCCGGTATCGCCCTTGCCAGATCCGCATCTTCGCACACAATAACCGGGGAATGTCCACCGAGCTCAAGGATGCAACGCTGCAGATTATTCGCGGCCAGCGTGGCTAGCTGTTTTCCAACAGCCGTCGACCCCGTGAACGTCAAGACTTTCACAATTGGCGAACTGAGCAGATGCCGCGATATATGCACAGGAACACCGAACACCAGGTTGACCACGCCTTCTGGTATCCCTGCTTGACGCAAAGATTCCACGATATGGACAGCCACACTTGGCGTCTCCTCGGCCCCTTTGAGGATCACCGGGCAGCCTGCCGCCAGCGCGGGGGCGAGCTTGCGGGCGATAAGAACGGCCGGATAGTTCCATGGCGTAAATGCAGCGACGACACCGAGCGGCTCGGGGGCTATCATCCTGTTCGAGCCCAACGGAATCGGGGCCGACAACTCATCGGCATGCCGGCCATTCCATTCCAGCGTTTCGACTGCGCGCGCGTATTCTCCTGTCGCTTCGGCAATCGTCTTTCCCTGTTCGGACGACAGGTCCCTGGCTGCGGCGCCAGCTTTCTCTGCCAGAATGCTGGCGGCAGAGACGAGGATCTCGCCACGCTCTTTGGCGGGTCGTGAGGACCACGCCTTGCGGCTGCGTTCTGCCGAGGCAAGAGCTTCATCCAAGTCTGAAACCGTAGCCGAGGCCACTGAGGCAAATACCTTCTCCGTCGCCGGGTTGATCACCGGCAAAGTGGCTCGGCTACCACCGGCTCGCCATTTGCCATTAATGAAGAGCTCGTAGCTCTTGGCGTCGGACATCACGGGCTCCACTTGACTGAATTCTTGCATACGAGCGCAGTTTCGATATCGAAACTGCTGAACTCGCTTGAGCCAGTTTCATCGCGATGGTCGCGGCGGGTCAAATATCGAATATTGCCGAAATCCATCTGGAATCCAGATCGGGCTGGTCCTTATGGCCGCAAAAGATCATGCCCAGCTTTACAGGTTAGTTTGTCAGGTCGCCTCAGGCGCCACCGCCGCCCAGTCCCGGATTTCAATCAATTTTCTGGCGACCTTCGGAATGAGCTTGCAGACCGCAGAAACGGCCGCAGAACGCTCATCTTTGGGATTTACAGCGAGCACCACGGACCGAGTAATCACCGGATCGACGATCTTGACAGTCCGGACCAGCCCTTGGGAGGCTTCTTTCTGAACCGCAGACGGGGCGAGAATAGAATGCGCTTTTCCCTCTACGACCATGTTGATGATCGTTGAGAGGGAGTCCACTTCAAACCTGACGTCCAGCGCGCAACCGTGTTGTGCGACGACATCAGCCACCGAACGCCTGACATTGTTGTTGCGCATGGGAACCGCCAGGGGGAATTCATGCAGGTCGACCAGCGATATCGCATCTTCAAACGGTGGCTCGCCGGACGGAACCACCAGACAAAGGTCTTCGCGCGCTAGCACCGTCATTCGCCCCACACTGTCTGCTGTGCGGTACAGAACCGCCAGATTGAAGCGTCCAGCCGCCATCCATTCCTCTAGCGGTCCCGTCATACCCTCGACCATCTTGAGGGACACCTTGGGCAGTTCGTGTCTCACCGCCTCAAGCAGCGGACCGCTCAGGACGCGAGCAGCTCCAGACGGAATCCCAATAGTCACCTCCCCGGCAGGGGAAGCGGCTGTGTTGGTCAATTCCACCTCGGTAAGTCGAATTTCTTTGAGAATTGCCCGCGCCCGCTCGAGCAGTTTGGCTCCTGACGCCGTCACGCTCACGCCGGTTCTGTCGCGTATCAGCAGCTGAGTGCCGAAGCCTTCCTCCAATTGGCGTACATGCAGACTCAGCGCACTCTGGGCGACATTCAGAAAGCCAGCGGCCTTCGTGAAACTGCCTGCTTCGACCACGCCGACGAAGTATCTTAACTGCCTGATTTCCACGGGTACTCTTCCGAGGGCGGACTGCAATTGACGCAATCTATCTTAAAATGTGATGGCACGACAGCAATAATTGTGCCGAGCTGCTGACGCTTGCTGTCGTCGTCCCAGTCTTGTTGATCAACCCGCTGAGGACTCAAACGGCCAACTCGGCGCCCGGATCCGTCGCGATGATTTCTCGGGCCCTTCGAATAACCGGTGGATCGACCATCTTTCCGTCCAATGCGAACGCGCCTCTGCCTTGCGCCGTCGCATCTTTTTCCGCCGCGAGGACACGACGGGCCCACTCGAGTTCCTGTGGGCTTGGTGAGAAAGCCTCATTGAATATGGCAACCTGATTTGGATGGATCGCCAAAGCCCCGGTAAAGCCAAGCCGCCGCGCATGGGCCGCGGCCTCACGAAGTCTATCATTGTCTGAGAACTCGCTGATACTTCCTATGAAACCAAGCGGTAGCAAGCCAGCGGCGCGAGCGGCAAACAGAACAGAAAGGTTCGGTGTCAAAAGAAGGTCGAGTTCCGGGGCACCGCCAACGGAGGCACTGAAGTCTTCAGGACCCAGCGCCATTGCAACCATCCTGGGATGGGCCGACGCAATGGCTGAGAGACTTTGTAATGCTGCCGGGGTCTCGATCAAGGCAAGGAACCGGATTCGACCCACCGCAAGATTTCTTTCTCGTTCAAGTTCCGATACCGCATTTGCGATCTCTATTACCCACGCTGCCGAATCCGTCTTCGGAAGGACAAGTGCATCAACACCCGCTACTACGGCTGCATCGAGATCGGCCGCCAAGGCACGCAAACCGCGATTCACGCGAACTAAAACATAAGCGCCCCTGCGGCCCACCTTTGCCACGGATGCAGAAAGCTGGCGCCGTGACTCACCTTTTTGATCCTGGGGAACGGAGTCCTCAAGGTCGAGTATGACGCCATCTGCCCCGCGCTCATGAGCCGCCTCCACAAAGCGCGGAACATGAGCGGGAACAAAGAGCAGAGATCTCCAGCGGGGAACAGACATCGGGCTTTCAACGGCCTGAACGGCGTCATTCATGAAGTCGCCTCTGCGGTCGATTCTAGCGTGGGCGCTGTCAGTGAGTTTGCTGGGCGGCCGTGGCACCCAGAGGGGCCAGGACTAGGCATGCACTCTGTGAATCGCGATCGCGCTTCCTTCCCGACAACAGGCACGCTCATGCTGACGCGGCTCTTGCGCGCAAACCTGCTCGAACCTCCTCGCGGACAGCCTCCGTATGCGCACCAAGGCCCGGAACTGGGCGCAGCGAGGGGCGCTCAGAGTTGAAGATCGCCGCCGGGGCGATCGTCTCTACTGTTCCTTCAGGTGTGCCAATCTCAACCCTGCGAACGTGTGGATGCTTTGAAATGTCCGCCACTTCGTTCAGTCGCCCATATGCCAAACCGGCCGCCTCAAGCTCCTGCATCGCTTCGTGGCAGGACAGCTCGGAAAACCGCAGCTCAATTATCTCATCAAGTTGAGGACGGTGGCCGAGGCGCTCCATGTTGTCGGCGAAACCAAGTGCACGCGTGAGCTCAGGCCGCTTCAGGAATTTCTCGCAGAAATTCACCCATTCCCGGTCATTCTGCACGGAAAAGATGACGTCCTTGCCATCGGCGCAGCGATAGGCGCCATAAGGCGCCAGCGAGGGGTGTTTCACGCCCGCGCGTACCGTGTGGTAGCTGCTGTAGTCGTGTTGCAGGACCGGCACGTTCATCCAATCGGCGACGGCATCGAACAGGGACACCTGAATGCTAGCCCCTTCGCCAGTGACCTCGCGATGATACAGCGCCTGAAGTATGGCGCTATGTGCCGTCATGCCTGCCGAGATGTCGCAAACCGACACACCCACACGGGCGGGTCCCTGTTGCGTCCCGGTGATCGCACACAGACCGGTTTCGGCTTGGACGATGAGATCATAGGCCTTGAGGTGAGAAAATGGCCCCCCCTCCCCAAATCCCGAAATGTCGCAGGTGATTAGCCGCGGAAAACGGCGACGCAGATCCGCAGATCCGAAGCCGAGTTTTTCGATGCTGCCTGGCTTCAGATTCTGGATAAAGACGTCAGCAGCAGCAACAAGCGTGTCCAGCACAGCACGGTCCGCCTCCAACCTCAAATCCAAGCATACTGACTCCTTACCCCGGTTGAGCCAAACGAAATAGGCGCTTTGCCCCCGCACCAACTTATCGTATTTCCGGGCAAAGTCTCCCTCAGGCCTCTCAACCTTGATCACCCGGGCGCCTGCATCGGCAAGACGAGACGATGCATACGGTGCAGCAACGGCCTGCTCCACAGCTACGACAGTGATCCCCTCAAGAGAGTTCTGCATGCAACACCGCGCTCTTCATCCAACATTTTCGTTTTGAGCCCGACGACGATTCAGCATCGCAAGCAACCGATTCTGTTCATTGCCCACGATCGAGAATGCCTCGTCGACTCCCATTCCAGGCTTCGCAAGCATCATGTCTGCCTGGGTCGCCATCGATATGTGGACGGAAGCCTGGGCAGAGAGATCTGTCTCGGTACAGCTTCCTCCAACGTACGCGCCTACCTTGTTCTCCTTACACAGGAGCACTGCACGTGCCGTGTCAGCCAATGAGCCGACATCAGGCGTCTTGATTTGAATGAGATGCGCGGCCTTCGCTTCGGCAAAGAGCCGAATATCCTCGAGCGTGTTGCACCTTTCGTCCACGACAATGCGAGCGGTGGAACCCCGGTTGTCCAAAATTGATACGATCTTGGCGTAGTTCTCAATTTGAGCTTGCGTCGAACCAAAATCCGCCGGGGACTCGACATTGAGGGTGAAACCCGGAACAGCGTCGGCGACCCTGCAGATAAAGTCGGCGATGAGTTGCGGCTCCAGGCTGATTTCCTGGCCGATCCAGCCATACACATCGAAATGCAGCACCGGATGATACCCCGGGCGGCCAATTTCGCGCGTCCGCGCCGCAACCCACTTCACGAACTCCATGAAGGCCTGGCCCTCGACGCCGAATTTCTGCCGTGAGTTGATCAGGCCGTGGGGAAGTATATCTACCGCTTTCAAGATCATTTTGTCGACGTTGATTTCGCGAGCATCGCCGCTTTGGCAGTAGATCGGAACCCTGCGAATTGGCAGCGGCAGGTTAAATTCACTGCAAACGACTTCCGCCATCGTGGTACTTTGAAGATGGGCCGAGGCGCGAAGGAGCGCCTGGCTAACGCCATACTCAATCGCGAGAGGTAACCGCTGGTGCTGGAGAGGCTCAAAAACCTTTGCACAGGCATCGAGATAACGAGATACGTCGACATTGAGAAGCCGGGGCACGACTATACGCGAGGTTAACTCCGAGATTTGAGCACTCTCAAACAAAGGATCTCGTCCTCCAGCACCAGAATATTGAACGCTCATCATGTCACCCCAAACCACGGCCCCGTCGGTGAGAGCAAGCCCGATGCTGAGCGAAGATGCCGGAACGCGGATGGACGTGAACCCAATCGCTGTCGCCTCGCCGCTATAGACGAAACCGTCCTGGGGCGCGCCGGCCCTGATGGCACCCTGATCGTCATAGAAAAAAGCGCCATTGCCAGGCGCAAGGAGGACGTCTTTGATCTGCATTTCACTTCGCTCGATTTTCGGACATCGTTGATGGCAGTTGGATTTGCTGCGCCGACTATGCACCACTTGATCTTGAGTTCGCCAACATAATGTCCCGGACGGTCCCATCGCGTTTTCAGATGGCCGGCGTCAGACACATGCACCCCGTATTCCGGCAAGCATTCGACGAACGTCGAATTATTGTATAGGTGGACATTGCAACGTCGTACTCACCTCATTTGGGTTAGCATTCGCGCATTAACCAGAATGCGTCTGAAATGCGCGTCAATCCAATCCCTTCATAGAAGCCGACAGAGTTGGGTGTAGAGATCAAAGCTATGGCCACAGCAGGCCCGAGTTGCCGGCGGGCTTCATACAGGAGGCCCTTGCCGATGCCGAGGCCTTGCGCCGACGCCGATACGGCAAGCTCGGAGACGTAGCAGATCCAGGAAAAGTCAGTAACGCATCGAAGTACTCCGACCAGCTTCCGCCCCGGCCGATGGAGCCGGGCCGTCAGCACCAAGTCGGCTTGGCGGAGCATCGCATGCAGCCGAAGCTCGCCATGGGTCGCCCCGAAGCCGGATTCGGCCAACACGCGGCAGAATTCGGCCGGGTCAAGGTTCGGCTCACTAACGTAAAGGATCTCAGATTGTTCGCTCATGCCAACCCCTTAACAAAAATTGATTGATCTAAGCTTACGCAATACCTTGTATTCGCAGCCGGTGCCGAGATTTTCGCCCTGACTGCGTGAAACCAGCAGTAGCTTGTGGCGGATTTTGGCACGAAGAGCTGCGCAGCAACTGCCCTATCCAGAACACAGCTTACTAGTCAGTTGAACGACTATGCTTTGTCATCTGCGTGCAAGTGCCCTGCCGAAGCGACTGCTTGCGTCTCAGTCCGCTTTAACCAGTGTCTAATCCGTGCTTCGACGGCGCCCCTTTTTAAACGGCAATCTCAGCTCGCGCGCCTACCTAGGATAGTAGGCTGCATCGCGGGGCGGCGAGGTTTATAAAAAACGGGACTGTTGGAGAGCAAAAGATGTTGCCGTTAGTTCGCCCCAGAAATGCTATATTTGAAATCAATCTTGGGGCTATTCAGGCGAACTTCCGGGCCATCACGGCCCTCGTTGGGTTAGGCGTAAGGGTCGCCGCTGTCGTCAAGAGCGACGCCTATGGACTTGGTGTTGTAGAGATTGCAAGGGCGCTTATTCATGTCGGCTGCGATCTGCTCTTCGTCGGCAATCTTGAGGAAGCGCTGCTTCTAAGATCGTCCCATGTAGACGAGGCAATCGCGGTTTTTTGCGATGATTTCGCGAAATTTGGTAGATTCTACCAATCCAATAACCTCATACCGGTTGTGAACAATTGCGCCGAATTGGAAGCCGTTATTGCAACAGGAACGAAGACATATTTTCTTAACGTGGAAACGGGATTTTCCCGCTTTGGGCTCGCCATTGCGGACGTGCGTCGCGCGTATTTTTCTGGTACGTTCGACATGTATCCCCCTTCGGTCGTACTCAGCCATCTAGCGTGCAGCGAAACCGTTGCGGACCCAACTAATGTGTTGCAACGGAACCGCTTCCGGGCGATCTACGATCTGATTAAGCCCACCTGCGGCAGTCTCGCAGCGTCCGCCGGTATCTGGCTAGGTAAATCCTATCATTTCGACATGGTACGGGTGGGCTCAGCCCTGTACGGGCTCAACGATGCTGGCATTCGACCAAATCCGCTGCAAGCGGTTGCAAGGCTCCGAGCGAAAATACTCGACGTGCGCAATGTCGCTAGGCGGGAGGCTGTTGGCTACGGTGCGACATTTCGTACGGGTCGAGCTACCCGCGTAGCGACCGTCGGGATCGGCTACACACATGGCCTTCCATGGGCCTGCGCGAACAAGATATCAGCTCGGTTCGCAGGTTATTCGGCCCCTCTAATCGGAACAATATGCATGGAGAACATGACAATTGATATAACAGATGTTCCAGAAGCGCTTTGTGGGCCAGGTAACTTTGTGGAATTACTGGGAAATGATTTTACCTTAGATGACCTTGCAGAAGCTGTGGGCCTCAGCCCACACGAAGTCTTAACCCGCCTAGGTGCTGGTTGCACAAGACGGTATCTGAATTCTTCCTTGTTACCTACGACCCCTAGGAATAAGGCGTTAGACTTTGATGGCAGCAGCGAGATGAATGATGGCAAGGCACGCCTTTGATTTCGTTATGGCGCTCCCATGGAGAACTTGGTCCATAGGGCATCCTTTGATTCGAAAGATAAGGATGCCCCATCAAAGCCCCGGATCAAACATGTAGCTAGGTCAGGACTCATTGATCCAGAAGATGAAGGCTGCAGCGAAGGCGATAGCCGACAGGAAGGTGTGAGCACATCGGTCGTATCTGGTGTGGATGCGTCGCCAGTCTTTGAGGCGTGCGAACATGTTCTCGATCCTGTGACGTTGCCGGTATCGGACAGGATCATAGCTGTGCTGAACACGATGCTTGGCATGGGGTGGGATGCATGGCCTGATACCGCGCTCGACGAGCGCCTGGCGGAAGGCCGCTGAACTGTAGGCCCGATCGGCCAGCAGGGCGTTGGCGGCGGGCAAATCCTCGATCACGGCCGCAGCAGTCTTGTGATCATTGGTCTGCCCTTCGCTCAGATGCAGCAGCCGCGGACGTCCCTTGGTGGTCAGTCCGCCTCGGCTGCGTCCGATACATCGGGATAGAGTTTTTTAAGGAGGCTGGCGGCAGTGCGGTGCGCTTTGAGATGGGTGGCATCGATCATCAGATTGTCCGTTTCGCCGCCCTGCGCGGCCAGTTCCGCTAGGATGCGGTTGAACACACCCAGCCGACTCCAGCGGATGAAGCGGTTGTAGATGGTCTTGTACGGACCGTAGTCGGAAGGGACATCTCGCCAGCGAAGGCCATTTCGGATCACGAACAGGATGCCGCTCAGCACCCGGCGGTCATCCACACGCGGAACACCATGCGACAAAGGAAAATAGGACTCGATCCGGCGCATCTGCTCCGGCGTCAACATCAGCAAATCACTCAAGGCAGCACCTCCTGCCACCCTGAATCACCAAACAGATATCAACTCAATAGATTATGGGTCCTGACCCTAGCTTTGATTCCGATTGTAACATAGAAATGCCTAATTGCCCGAGCATCGGACCTGGTCTAGAATCCAAGCCATACGAAGTGCTGCTTCTTCGGCTACACTAGGCCCATGTGAAGCGCCGCCGTGGCCACCGACCATACGCATGTGGAAAACAAGACCTGGGTCTCGACCGGCCGTAAAGGAACGTCGCTGGGCAACGTACCGAGCAGGCTGGTAGTAGAGCACCTGGCTGTCGTCGAGCGCGGCGTCGACGTAAGTTGGCGGGCGCGGGCGATCGGCACTGAGGTTGTAGTAAGGATCGTAGCTGCGCAGGTGCCGATATTCGTCGGCTATGTGGGGATCGCCGTACTCCGCTATTTCCGGCAGCGCGTACGGCATCGTGAAGTCCAGCTCGGTATCTATGATGTCGGCGAGCGGAACCTCGGCGAGTACGGCGCGGAACAAGTCGGGCCGCAAGTCGGCCGTGGCAAGCACGGTACCCCCGCCAGCGCTCGCTCCCTCAATGACGATGCCGTCGCCGGTGGCGACCCCCTGCCTAACAAGCGCCTCGACAGCGACGATCAGATCTGTGTGGGTGATACGTTTTCGATCGCGGGTAGCCGCCTCGTGCCACGGACGTCCAAGCTCCCCGCCTCCCCGTACGTGCACGATGCCGAAAGCAACTCCGCGATCGAGCAGGCTCAAACGTTTGGTCATGGATGAGGGCCAAGTGAAAAACGAGGGCCATCTCGGTTTTCCATAACAGCCGTAGACATTCAATAACACCGGCCCTGGGGTGGTTCGATCGCGCCGCGCGACGAGCGAAATTGGTATATCCACCCCGTCTTCCGCCTGCGCCATGACGACCGTCGCCACGTATTGAGCCGGGTCATATCCGGGAACGCGGGCCTGGTACAGGACTGCCGATCGGTCGTCGGCGAGATCATGCTCTACAAACGTGTCGGGCGTCACGAATGAGCTAACCGAGTAGACCAACTTCGAGCTTCGGAACGGATGCCGTGCGACCGAATAGCTACCCCCTGCAGACAAGCCGACCTTAAGAGTGCAGCTCGGCTCGTCGGGAACGATCGTGGCGGCGACCCCCCCGCTTCGGTTATGCGAGACGAGGCGAGGACGAAGGCCCTCTCGTTCCAGGACAACCAGGTGCTGGTCGAGCACGTGGACCTCCTCAAGCGTCACGCCCGCTCGATGCGGGATGACCTCCTCCCAGCACGATGGTGACGGGTCACCTATCGGCGCACACACGAGCCGCCAGTAGGGTCCAGCGTCGTTTACCCGAAACAAGAACCTGTCGCCCCAGTGCTCGGCAAAGACATGGTGGCCAAGATCACGCGCCACAATCCGGCGCCACCCAACGCCCGGCTGGTCGGCAGGAAGGCACCACACCTCCACCGCCCCGGCGTTGTCCATAACGTCCAAAAGCAGCCAGGCGCCGCTATCAGAGCGCCAAATCCGCAAGTTCAGTCGCTCGTCCGCCTCCTCGAACACTACCTCAGAGTGCGAATCGTTGACGTCCAGGCGTATAAGCTCATGGCGTTGCCGCCGCCGGTCCGCCCGCTCCCGCGTGAAAAAGAGCGTGTTGCCGTCCGCGGTCCAAGTAACCATCCCAGCCCGCCTCGAGCCCGTCCAGACGTCATGGCCGGTCTCTATGTCCCGCACCCTAAGCTCGAAGTTCTCGTCCCCGATGACATCGAAGCTGAACGCCACGTAACGCCCGTCGTCACTCGGCTCGAAGACACCGAGCGAATAGAAGATCTCGGCCCCCGGGATCGCGTTCGGGTCGAGAACAAGCTCGGCCGAGCCTCCGGTCACCGGCCGGCGCCACCACGCAGGATGAGACAGGCCCCGCCCGTGTCTTTCGAAGTACTCGAAAGGCCCAACCTGGAAGGTTGGTGGGGCGCCCTCGCAGGTGTGACGCCCTTCGATCTCGGCGATAAGTTCCGCCTTGAGCCCTTCCAGGTGGGCTGTCGCTTGCTGCGCGTAGCTGTTCTCGGCTTCAAGATACGCGCGGACGTCGGGATTCTCCCAGTCCCTGAGCCAGCCATACGAGTCTATCGTGACGTCGCCATGAAGGACCCGGATCCGTGCCTCGGAACGAGGAAGCGGTGGCTGCAGGTGCTTGTCTACCATCACAAGGCCCTCAGGAAAAAAGAGCAAGGAATTGGCGCGGCAGTCCGCGAGCAGACAGTTTGTGCATCAATGTTGCTCCTAGGCGATATAGTGTAAACCGTTTAACGAGCCACGGTGCGTTATTACCAACATCCGTTAATTCCGTTCTGGCAGAATAGCGCTTCGAGTGCCCTATTATTACTTACTGTCAGACGGAACCATGGTCGGCACTTTTCAGGTTGGGTGTCGACAATTCTGCTTTCGCACCTGACGTCGGCAGCCAGCATGCGGACATATGCTGCGGCCCGACTTCGATGGCCGGCGGCTCCTCCTCCTTGCACCGGTCGAAAGCAAGCGGGCAGCGAGGATGGAAACGACAGCCCTTCGGCACGCGTGCGGCGCTTGGAACCTCTCCTTGCAACGCCGGCAGCTCGAAGCGACTTGCGTCGCTGCGAATCTGCGGCGTGGCGTTGCGCAACGCGACCGTATAGGGATGCCGGGGGTTGAATGTGATGTCATCGGCGCTGCCGATCTCGACCAATCTCCCAAGATATAAGACTGCAATCCGGTCGGCGATCAGCCAGGCGAGCGGCAGGTCGTGGGTGATGAACAGTAGCGCCATGTTGTGCTTGGCGCGCAGGTCAACCAGGACCTGAAGAATTTGTGCGCGTATCGATACATCGAGCATCGACACGGGCTCGTCGGCAACGATGAGCTCCGGCTTCACGGCAAGCGCTCCGGCAATCACGACGCGCTGGCGCTGGCCGCCGGAGAGTTCGTGTGGGAAGCGGGCGAAGAAATCACCGGGAGGATTGAGCCCGGCCGCCGAAAGCGCTTCGCTGACCCTTTCTGTGAGTTGAGCATGGTTCTTGACCAGCCGCAGGGAGCGCAACGGCTCTGCCACACTGTCGAACACGGTGTGTCGCGGGTTGAGCGCCTGATAAGCATCCTGAAAGATCATTTGCACGCGTCGCCGGTAGGGACGCAGAGCCGAGAAGCCCTTTGCAGACGTCATATCGCGGCCCTCAAACAGCAACCTGCCTCCTGTGGGCTGGGCTAGCTTGGTGATGACGCGGCCCACTGTCGTCTTGCCGCTTCCGGATTCTCCAACCAGGGCGACGATTTCACCTCGTCCAATGTTGAGGTCGACTCCATCCGCCGCACGCACCGCCCCGGCAGATCGCCCCAGGACCCGGTCGAACAGTCCGCCCTGGATAGGAAAATGGACCTTCAGGCTCTCGAGACTCAGGATGTCGGAGGTGTCAGGCATGAACTGCAACCCTGCCTTCTTGCGAGGAACGGTGAAGGTGACAGGCGACGCGTCCCCACCCGAACTTTTCGAGGCTGGGAACTTCGGTCGTGCAGACCCCCGTTGCTGACGGGCAACGTGGATGGAAGGCGCAGCCTGACGGTCGATTCATTAAGTTGGGAGGATCACCGGGGATAGGGCGAATTATCCGTATGCCGCTCGCCGGGTTGGGGATCGATTCGATCAGCAGGCGAGTGTAGGGATGTTTGGGCTTAGCGAAGATCTCCGCGACGGTTCCATCCTCGACTATCCGGCCGGCGTACATGATCATCACGCGATCACACGACTCAGCGACGACAGACAGGTCGTGGGTGATTAAAATGAGCGCTAGGTTAAGCTGCGATCGCAACTTCCCCAACAGCTTGAGGATCTGAGCCTGTGTGATGACGTCGAGCGCCGTGGTCGGCTCGTCACCGATGATGATCGAGGGGCGACATGCGAGCGCCATGGCAATCATCACTCTTTGACGCATACCGCCCGACAACTCGTGGGGATAGGCAGTGCCGCGATCCGTCGGAATGCCGACGAGTTCTAGAACCTCCCGTGCCCGCGCGGTCGCCTCGGCACGCGACATGCCGAGCTTCAGGATGCATGGCTCGGCGATTTGCTTGATAATGCGGTGAACGGGATTGAGCGCATTCATCGCGCCCTGGAAAACGACGGACGTCTCGGTCCAGCGATGTGGCCGCATCGCCGCATCATTGTCGATCGACAGCAGGTTACCACGATAGCGCACTTGGCCGCCGCTGACCCGTGCATTGGGCGATAGTAGACCAGCGATCGCCATGGCGGTGGTAGTCTTGCCACTGCCCGATTCACCGACGAGGCCAACGGCCTCTCCAGCCTGGAGCGCGAAGCTCACGCGGTCGATCGCTCGCAATGAAACGCCCTTGAGCCGATACTCAACAGAAAGCCCGTCGACTTCCAAAAGCGATGCCTTGTCTTGGGAGAGGTTTGTCATGGGATCACCCTCTGCCGTGGATTGAACGTGTCGTCGAGGGCATTGCCGACCAGGACGAAGCTAAGGGAAACCGCGAGGGCGCACAGCCCGGGGGCGCCGAGGTACCACCAAGCTCCGGTACTGGCCGCACCGGCGCGCTGAGCGAGCGAAAGCAAAGTGCCCCATGAAGGCTGCAATGGGTCGCCAAGCCCGAGGAACGAGAGCGACGTCTCGACATAGATTGCGCCAGCGACGACCAGCGCACCATTCGCTGCGATTTGCGGAACGAGATTGGGGAGGATATGCCGCACCATGATGCTCAAATTGCTGCTGCCCACAACTCGTGCGCGATCAATGAATGTTCGCTCCTTAAGCGATAGTGTCTGACTGCGAACGATACGGGCGACAAACGCCCAGCTTGTTATGCCGATGACGACAAGGATCACGAAGAGGGAAGGACGGAAGCCGAGGATTTCTCTGCCCCGCCCCATTACTTCGAGCACCACGGGTGTGATGACCAGCGCAAGGACGAAGGACGGCATGACGAAAAAGAAATCCGTCAGCCGCATCAGCCAGACGTCAACTCTGCCACCGTAGTAGCCAGCAATGATACCAACCGTAGTGCCGACGACGAGGCTGATGACGGTCGCCAGCAGCGCGATCGTGAGCGATATCCGGGCACCATGGACGACCAGATTGAGCACGTCACGCCCCACCTCATCGGTCCCCAGCAGATGCTGGCTTGATGGTGGAACGAGGAAATCACCAGTTGCGGTGGCTACGGTCTCAAGTGGACCTACGAGGATATTGGGCACAGCAGAGAGGACAAGGAAAAACACCAGACACAACAGGCCGAGCTGAGCCCCGGCGTGACCAAGAAGATTGGATAGAAAGCTCTTGATCGCTCTCGCCCGGCTACGCGAGGAATATCGCACGATACTTTCACTCATTGCCGGATTCGCGGATCAAGAATGCCGTAGGCAAGATCGGCTAGGAGGTTCGCGACAACGATCGATACACCAAGCAACAGGAATATCCCTTGAAGAACTGGGTAGTCCCGCGCGTTGAGCGCTTCGACCGTGAGACCACCAATTCCCGGCCAGGCGAAGACGGCTTCGACGGTGATCGCACCAGCGACCACGTAGCCAAGATTGAGAGTAATCAAGGTCACGAGCGGCAGCATTGCGTTACGAAATGCATGGCGCATCAGCATCTGACCGTTGGTAAGTCCCTTGGCGCGTGCGGTCACCATGTAGTCCTCAGTAACGACGTCACTCATCGCTGCACGCGCGACCACAACGTATTGCCCGATCAGCCCAAGGGCTACCGCGGCGACCGGAAGTGCGAGATGTCGCAAGTAGTCTAGGATCTTATCAGTTGAACCTATGCTAGCGCCGGGTGAATAGATGCCATAACCCGGAAACCACCCCAATGCCGTGCTAAAAATGACTACTAGTACCATAGCAAGCCAGAAAGACGGCGTAGAATAGAGCGCTAGAGATGCTCCCATGGCGATACGGTCGACAGCTCCTCCTCTGCGCCAACCCGCATAGAGCCCAAGCATGACACCGCATAGCATGGCGATTAATTGGGCCAAGCCAACCAGGGCGATGGTGGCCGGCAAGCGCTCCCAAATAAGGTCAGAGACAAGTCTACCCCTGAACTTGAAGCTGTAGCCGAGATCGCCATGTAGAGTTGCCGACAGGTAGTCAAGTATCTGGTCCGGGAAAAGCGGCCGGTCGAGTCCCCAGTTCTGGCGCTGCGCCTCGATCCGTTCAGCGGACACGCTCATCCGAGCACCGCCAAGCAGAAGCGCTGCAGGGTCACCGGGAATGACCCTGAACAGGACGAAGTTCAGTGTGGCCACCATCGAAAGAGTTATGGCCGCCCTGATCAGGACATTCCCAATGCGGCTTGTTCGCCCTTCCTGTGCGTTGCCAGCCACGTTAGATCGGCCTCAACCGATCGAACGGGAAATAGCTCCAATCCGATATCGCGTCCTCCGGTCCCCAGCCCTGGAAGCAGTCCTTACGATAGGCACCGAGCGTTAAGGGGTGACTCAGAATGATATACGGCGCCTCAGCATAGATGAGGCGCGCTGCCTGATCGACCAGCTCCTGGCTCCTCTTCAGGTCGACGGTACGGTCGACCTCAGTCAGGAGCGCGTCGAACTTCTCATTTGTCCAGTACGATCTGTTAGTGAGGCCGATGGACTTGCTACTGCCCAAGACGAGCAGGTCGTGAGGCGAGGAAGACAGCCAGTTGCTGGCGATTAGCAGATCCCAGCTTCCGCCGCCGTCCGTCGGCGCTGTCGTGCGGGCTGTGAGCGCACCGGAATCGAGCTGGGTCACCGACACGGGAATGCCAATTTGTCCCAGCCAGCCCGCAACAAGCTGCACGGCTGCAATCGGAATCTCGCTCACACCCGAAGCCTTTCCTGTGATTAGCTCAAGCTGTAAGCTCTTTCCCTCCTTGTCCTCCCGGACACCATCGCCGTTCGTGTCCCGATATCCGGCCGCGTCTAGCCGACGACCCGCCTCGGCTAGATCGAAGCGGCGCCTGATGTCGCTTAGGTCTGAGTAATAGTCGGCGGCTACCGGCATCACAATTCCGACACCAGGGTCTGCGTGCCCGCGGTAGGCGCGATCCACGATCGCTTTCTGATCGATCGCATAGCCGATCGCGTCGCGAAACGCTGGATCCTGCAGGGCCTTGGTGCTGCCCGCCCCCTTCCCGGAGGCCGTATTAAATGCCAGATAGTCCCGCTGCTCCACGCGAGATTCATAGACCCCGATATCGCTCTCCTTCGAGAAGGCAGCCCACTGTGCGGTTGTCACGCCCCCACAATCGAAGCTCCCACTCTTCAGACCCTGGGCAATTGGATCCTGCGTGGTGAAGAAGTGGATAATCATCCCGGCCGTCTTCGGCTGCTCAGTGCGAAAATACGCGTTTGGCGTAAGGCGCACAAATTGGCCTTGCTGAAACTCCGCAACGATCATAGGCCCAGTTCCCACCAGCGGCGGGTCGTTGCGAAAAGTGCTGCGCGCATCCGCGTAGCCGATGTCCTTCCAAACGTGCTCAGGGACCATTAGAACGAAGTTGTCAATTGGCCAGCGCGTAGGAGCCTTGGTCACGATCCGCAGAGTTTCGTCATCAATGGCCGTAACGGATGCGACTTGTTCCATGCCGTCTGTGCTGTTTTGGCCAATATTCAGCTCGTCTGGCTTGCCCACGGAGCCAAGCAGATAATTATAGGTGAACGCGGCGTCTCTGGCGGTGGCGGGTTGGCCGTCCGACCACTTCATGCCGGGCCATACCTTGATTGTCCAAGTGAGCCCGTCATCAGCAACGGCCCACGCCTTCGCAAACCCCCTCCGGTCAGGGTGTCGCTGGGCGTCAACGCCGACCAGCGAATCGTAGGACAAGACAAGCGGCCAGAACGAACTCCAGGTGGCGAATGGATTCATGGAATCGGGAGCACCCATCGAGCCGACACGCACAATATGGTCGCTACAAGACGAAGCGAACGCCCTTGAGTTAATGACCCACGGGGCAACCGATCCCACCAGCATTGCTTTGACGACCGCACGGCGATTCATAGACCACATCATTCTGGTCCTCCTTTAAGCCTCGCCACGCCGCATTCCCGCACCTCGTCGCGCCCATTTGGAACTGATGGCCAGCGCGTGCACAAGGTAATTGGTGTGGCGGTTCCCCTTTATAGTCTTAAGTTAGATTTCTTCGACAGCTGCTGAATTGGCAAATAGAGACTCGATATAATCGCCATCTAATAAGTAGATGGCTAACGACTCTCCCCGCCCAGATGGACGCTTTCTGTCGACGGTGCAGCTCTGAAAATCGCACCTGTTGATTCCCCGGTAATCGACCAGCGCTGCCGCCAAAGACATTCTGCTTCCAGCCCCGCAGGTCCGCACGAAGTGATCCGTGCGGATGCAGGAGGTGCTCGAGGCCGAGATGGACGAGGGCGGCCTCAACGAGGAAATCCGCCGGCGCACCTGTGTCGTGCTCATCTTTCCAAAACATAGAGATGCCGCCCCCGTCAGGACATTGGCTGTCGAAACCAACGAAAACGGATGGCGCCAACCGCTAGATCAACATGGACGATCTGCGTGAGCACAAGAAACATGCTCTGCGCCAAGCCGCGCGACCAGCACCATGGCTGTCCCATTTTACTGATGGGGTGGATGCCAGCCTTCTCCGACGGCATCGCAATGTGCCAAGTTGGTGGTGTTAGCGCCACGCAAAGGAGAGGCAGGCATCGATGGAAAAGTTACTATCATTGGGGTCGATCTGGGAAAGAACGGCATTCAGCTGCAGGGGGCGGCAGCTGATGGATCGGTTGTATTCCGCAAGAAGCTGTCGCGCCTGCAGTTTTGCAAGTTCATGGCGAGTCAACCGGCATGTGTCGTGGCAATGGAAGCGTGCGGCAGCTCCCACTACAGACCTGTCAGATGGCTCGGCTTGGCCATGAGCCAAGACTGATTGTCCCGGCCTATGTCCCAAACCGTCCGTCAAGCGGCAGAAGAACGACGTCGCCGAAGCGGAGGCGATCGTCGAAGCAGCGCAACGACCGACAACGCGCTTTGTCGAACCGAAGACCAAGGAGTAGCAGTCCCGGGCTATCGTGTTTCGCACCAGAGAGCAGTTCGTGAATCAGAGAACCGAATGGGTGAATGCGTTGCGCGCGCACCTCTAGGAGTTCGGTTATGTTGTTCCGCAAGGCATCGGCCACCTGCCACGTCTGGCAGAGATCGTCGAGGACGAGAGTGCAGACCTGCCGGATCTGGTCCGCGACATCTGCAGCGCTCTTGACCAAATCAAACAGTTGAGCAGCCGTTTCGCGGCATTGAAGAAGACGATCGACATGCTGTCCAAGCAAGCTGCAACATCTCGGCGCTTGCAAACCATGCCCGGTGTCGGCCCTATTGCTGCCCTTGGCATTTTCGCCACCGATGGAACCCTTCAAGTGCGGTCGCGATTTCGCCGCCTGGCTCGGGCTGGGTCCCTCGGCAGAAGTCAAGCGGCGGCATAGGCACAAGTGTCCCGCGCGGGCGCGCCGCGAGACACATAGCGCTTGCCCCTTTATTCGCACCGTCTCTTGGTGGCACGCGGATTGCATAGGACTCCGTGAAGGCGAGCGCGGATAAAGCGGGCTGTTCCCTCGAGAAAACAAATCCGAGCGAATGAAGTGCAGAACCGAACCATCAAGGAGTACGTCATGCGAGTAGCCGTCGTCCGGAATCGTGATTTTACAGGCGTGATCAACCGATTCGGTCAGCCTTATCCACAGCCCCCGCAGCCTTGGCCGCCCGGCGAGACAGTCGAAAGGGCGGTGGCGGCACTGCAAGATGGCGGCCATGAAACGCTTTTGTGTGAAGGCGACAAAGGACTGCTCAATACGCTCGAGCGCTTCATGCCACCCGATCCGCAAGCCCGCCCTTCAGGATTTGTTTTCAACCTGGCGGAGGGGATTCAAGGAGATTACCGTTTCACGCACGTTCCGGGCATGCTTGAGATGGCCGGCGTTCCATACACCGGATCGAGCCCACTCGGGCATGGACTGACGGACGACAAAGTTATCAGCAAGACGCTCATGCGCAGTTGCGGCGTGCCGACGCCGAACTTTCGCATCATGCGCTGCGGCACCGACAGCACCGGCGATTTGCGATTCCCACTTGTGGTGAAGCCGCGCCGTGAAGACAACAGCTTCGGTTTGCAACTCGTGCATGAGCCCTCTCAGCTGGCGCAAGCCGTCGAAATGATCATTGGGCAATATGGGCAGGATGCGCTAGTGGAAGAATACATCGATGGGCGGGAAATCCATGTCGCGCTGCTGGGAAACGGAAAACCCGAGGTGTTGCCCTTCGCAGAGATCGACTTCGGCGAACGCGAAATTGGCCTTTTGACTTGGGAAGCGAAGTACCTGCCTGCCGAGCAGGCGTCGACGATTTGCCCGGCGCGAGTCGGGAGCAGTCTTGCGACTTTGCTGCGGGATATTTCGATTGCAACCTTCCGTGCCTGCGAGTGCCGGGACTATGCACGCCTCGACGTCCGGATCGACCGCTCCGGCCAACCCTTTGTGCTGGAGATCAACACGATGCCTGGGCTCAGTATGCAATCCGAATATGTCCTAGCCGCAATCGCCGCTGGGCACAGCTATTCGAGCTTGATCAATCGCATCCTTGATGTGGCCCACAAGCGGTATTTCGGGATCGGCATCCCGTAGCCGGTCACGCGTCGAGTCGGCGCCCACTCGGTGCCCCATCAGCGTGGCAGCCGAGACGTCGCCAACCGATTTCGGTGCTGCGCCGAGTGCGAGGCGGCGGTGATGACGGCGGTCGACATGAGATGTTGGTCGCAATGCTCGACTGCAGAAACTGACCGCGATCTGGAGTGCGCTCTAGGGTTACACCGATCGGGCTGCGGTTTTGCTCGTCTGCCGGATGTGTTAATCCTCGATCGTTGCGGGCCGGGAGCCGCTGGACGCGGCCTGGCGGCGGCTTTCTGCGCTCGATTGCGGCGCAACGGCGACCGTCGGGGGGCATCGATCGCGCGGGCGATGGCGTAGCCGACGATCATGCGCGACCAGACGTCGAGAATGACGGCGACGTAGACGAAGCGGGCCGGTAGCGCGGCATAGGTGATATCGCCGACCTAGAGTTGGTTGGCAGGTCGGGACAATGTCCTTTTGCCAGATTGGAGTAGATCGGACTGCTATGAATGCTGTCGGTCGCGGCGACGAACCGGCGTCTGACCTTCGGTTGCAGGCCGTGATCGCCCTAGAAATTCCAGCTCCTGAGCCTGCTTGCCGATCAGCTGCGGCGATTCGCGCCTCATTTCCGTGATCAGAGCGGCCGAAGCCGTATGTTCATCGAACCACTCCACCTGCCTCTGCCAATCCAGACAAGGATCAGGGTGCGGGTGATGTCATGCCGTTCCCCCAAATGTGCAGCGTCTCGCCCGACAGATTTTCCTGCACGGCCAACGCTTAAAGGTGACGCTATAACTACGATGTCTTGCCATCGCTCATGGTCGACGTCGACTGACAGGCGTCGCTTGAGGGAGCTGGCGACCCGGCCGCTGGTGCCCATCGCGACGCCGTGAAGACTTTCACTCGCCTATCCAGATAAGCGCCTTCATCCCGGTCCTTCACTATTTCTGCGAGGGTCCGCTGATTGGTTTCGAATGATTCGGTCCACGCCGCGCTGGTGAATAACATTCGGCTCAGCATCACCGTGTCGAAAACAGGCAGCCCAGTCAACCGGCGTATGATCGGGGACACCAGAGGGAATGCGGTACATTCACACAGAAAAGCCGCGATGTGCGGATATCTCCTTCTCAGTCGCGTGACGCACGCCGTGACATCGTCCTCGATTTCAGACACTAGCGTGCGCCGCGGCGGGCGCTGCATTTCGTTATCCAGGAGCTTTCCACCTTCGATACCGCCGACCACTATCCGCGCACGCTCGGCCGGGTCGTCGATCCCGAATAGGCCTTCGCTGCAATGCGTGGAATCGGCAGTCAGTACCGCGAGCTTGGCGCCGGGTGGAAGCTGACGTAGCAGGGTCGGTATAAGCAGGAGACTTGACAGCGCCACGGGTACGTTCACCGACGCGGCCACCGCTGCCTGATGTCGGATGGCGAACCCACAGTTGGCGATCACGGCAACGGCGCCCCGTTCGACCAAGCGTTGCGCTGACGTGACGTAGGCCGGTTCAAGCGACGGATCGCCTCGGATGACGCGATCCGCCCAAGCACCCTCCACTGTCTCGATGATGATCGGAAAGTCGTAAGTATCTGGATTGAGCAGGGAACCGGGATACGTTTGCGGAGGTTTCTCGCCCGGCGCGAGCCCGCGCTCAAGCTCGAGAAAGCCTAAGGAGGCAGGAGGTCTATGTGATGTCACGCGGGGAACCTCGAGCAGTATTCTATATCATCATCATCGGAGGCAGCGCCGCCCTTGCGGGTGGTCACGTGCCCATGTGATCGCACTTGTGCCGGCCGGTCAAATATCGAATGCAGGCGGCACCATCGTGAGGCCAGATGGCTTTCCCGGCGACGTCGCGGCTGTCTCCCCGCAGCAAACCAGCCGCATATCTGCATAGCGACCGTTTCCCGGCATCTGCGGAGCGTCATGCGCGTTGGCGGCATCCGGCCGAAATAACGTCTGTATGTCCGGACGTGAGCTCTTACGGAATCGATTCTGTAATTCTGTGATTCAATCCGGACATGCAGATCGGCTACGCGCACGTTTCGACGGCCAGAACTTGGACCTGCAATGCTCTGATGCTCTGATGCGCGCCGGCTGCGAGTAGATCTTCGAGGAGACGCAATCCGGCCGGACCGGCAACAAGCGTCCCGCGCTCGAGGTCGACAGCTTGGGATCATCCAGACCGCTCATGACCTGCAGCAACGCGGTCCCTACCCGGCTTAGTGCAGGAGATAACTCTCTGCCCGGGATCCTGGAGGGACAGGCATAGATACTTCAACTCGGTGTAGTCCTCGAGGCCGTACTCGAACCTTCGCGGCCGATGCCGGACTGCTTGATGCCACCGAACGGCGCAACCTCGGTGGAGATGAGCCCCGTGTTGATGACGACCATGCCCTATTCCAGCGCCTCGGAGACACGGAAGATCCGGGATGCATCGCGGGTGTAGATGTAGGACGCGAGACCGAACTCGGTAGCGTTTGCGCGCTTGATGACCTCTTCTTCCGTATCAAATCGGAAGAGAGGCGCGACCGGCCCAAATGTCTCTTCGCGCGCGACCTTCATCTCCTGCGTTACATCGGTCAGGATCGTCGGCGTGAAGAACAGCCCACCTCTTTCGTGCGGTTCGCCGCCGGCGACGACTTGAGCACCCATTGCACATGCGTCGGCAATGTGCTCCTTCACTTGGCGGCGGCCTTCTCCTCGATGAGCGGTCCGATCGCCACGCCTTTCTCGAAGCCGTCGCCGACCTTGAGGCTCCTGACGCGCTTCGTCAACGCCGCCGCGGCGGCATCATTGATCCCGGACTGCACGTAGAGGCGGTTGGCGCACACACAGGTCTGCCCGGCATTGCGGAGTTTCGACAGGATCGCGCCTTCGACGGCAGCATCCAGGTCCGCGTCGTTGAAGACGATGAAAGGGGCGTTGCCGCCGAGTTCGAGGCCAAGGTTCTTGATCCGGCCGGAAGCCTGCCGCATCAGCGTGCGGCCAACCTGCATAGAGCCTGTGAACGTGATCTTGCGAACCTTGGTGTTCTCGCAGAACGCCTTGCCCACCATGACCGCGTCCTTCGAAGTGATCACCGAGAACAGTCCGCCCGGCAGTCCCGCGCGCTCGGCGAGCAGCGCCAGTGCCAGCGCCGAGAGCGGTGTCTGGGCGGCGGGCTTGGAGACGATGGCGCAGCCGCAGCAAGCGCTGGCGCCACCTTCCTCGCTAGCATCTCATCCGGGGAGTTCCACGGGGTGATCGCACCGACCACGCCGACCGGCTGGCGTATTACCATAATGCGCTTGTCGTCCTGATGTCCGGGAATGACGTCGCCGTAGGACGCTTGCTTCCTCGGCGAACCACTCGACGTAGGACGCGCCGTACAGGATCTCGCTGCGCGCTTCGGCGAACGGTTTGCCCATCTCGGCGGTGAGGACGGCCGCGAGATCGTTGGCATTCGCGACCATGAGGTCATGGAGGGCGCGCAGGACCCCAGCTCTCTCCTTGCCTGTGCGTCGGGTCCATTCCCGTTACGCGCGGTGCGCGGGGTCGATGGCCTGCTCCACCGTATCCCTTCCGACATCGGGGACCGACGAAACGACCGCGCCGGTCGAGGGGATTGGTCATGTCAAAGCGACGTCCGCCCGAAATCCATTCGCCGGCGACATAGGCGCGTTCGATCAGAAGAGAAGGAACGGCCAGTCCCTCCGGCATCATGGTAAGTACACCCATACCCAGAGCTCCACTTTCAAGTCTTGTAAGTATTCAGCCGCCAGGCGGATCAGATCATGAATGAGCCGCCGTTAACGTCGAGCGTGACACCCGTGAGGAAGGCAGCGTCTTCAGATGCCAGGTAGGCGACCGCAGCGGCGATGTCGTCACCGGTGCCCAGTCGGCCGACAGGAATGCTGGCGACGTAGGCCTGGTTAAGTTCGGCACCAGCCGCGGCAGCCATCGGAGTTTCGATGCGACCCGGCGCAATGGAATTCACCGTGATGTTCGCTGAGCCGACTTCAACCGCAAGGGTGCGGGCAAGGGCCATCATGCCGGCCTTTGACGCGGCATAGTGTGCTCCTGCAATCTCGGTTTTCGTTCGGCCGGCCACCGATGCGATGTTGATGATCCGGCCCCATTTCGCCGCCCGCATGTGGGGAAGACAAGCCCGGCAGCAGAGGAAGGCGCCTGTCAGATTTACTTCGAGAACCTGACGCCACTCCACGGCGAGCATCTCCTCAACCGTTGCCTTCCGTCCGCCGTGTTTCGGAGAGATTCCCGCGTTGTTGACCAGGATGTCGACCCGCCCGAATCGAGCCGATGTAGCCTGGACCATTCGCGTGACATCAGCGTCTGTGGACACATCAACGCGCACCGCCAAGGCCCGCCCAGTACAGTCCGAAGACAGGGTCGAAATGCTGGCGTTCAGGTCACTCTCGGAGAGGTCCGCCAGCACAACATTGGCGCCGGCGTTGAGAAACCGGGTGGCGATCGAAAGTCCGATGCCCCGCGCGGCGCCTGTCACCAGAGCCACCTTGCCGGCGAATGCGGTCGCGTGCGAAACCTGGTCCACGACCTACTTCTCCTACACTGTGGCGACGGGTGTCAGCGGCAAGCCGAACGAGCCGGGCAGGCGCAGAGGCGGAGCGGTAAGGAAAAACCGGCTAAGGTTATGATCTCTTAGCCACGCAGCCAAGTCCGATAGATACCAGAGCTCGTCAAGGCCAAGCTTGAATAGACAATGCTGGTGCAGCGGCAGGCCGGCGCAGTGGTCGCAGCCGTCCGGTACGCGATTCGGATACGCCTCCACCGCGAAGTTGTCGGCAACCAGCGCGGCGATACCGCAGTCGTCGATCCACCGGAGCAGCCTGTCGTCCCGCCCCTCTAGTACGGCGCAGGCATTGTGCAGAACACGCGGATCCGGGCTGCCGTCCATGTCGACAACAAGTTTGGCGAATCCGGTGTGAACGCACAGTATGTCGCCCGCCTCGACTTTAACGGACTGAGTCTGCATAGCACGCACTAGGGCATCGTAGCCGACCAGGGTTCGGTCCCGTCCATAGATCCTGCCTAGGTCAAGCAGCACGCCCCAACCTTGGACGCAGGTCTCGGCGAACTTGTCGATGCCTAATCGGCGCGCGCGAGCTCCGCCTTCGGCATCGGGTCCAAGAACATCCGTGCCGCCCCTGAAGCCATTATAATAGACGATCTCAGCGGTGCCGTCATCGTCGGTGTTGAAATGCTGCCCGATGTGGCTAAGGGCGTCCCACTGCGTCGAATATTGTGTGAATAGTGTCACGCTGTCATCGCAGGACGCGTCAATGTAATGAGTGTTCTCCAGATATAGGGGATAGTTCACCGCCGGCAGTCCCTGCTTGCGTATCGCCACATGACGACGCGGCGGCTTGCGGTTCGGATTGAGCGCAGTCCCGCCGGGGAGATCCAGTGGCAAGCTGAGGCAGAAAGCCCGGCCGGTCCTGATCTCGGCGGCCGCTTTCAGTCGGATGTCATCCGTGATCAGGTTGAGGCGCCCGACTTCGTCGTCGGCGCCGAACAGGCCCCGGTTTGCGCCTTCCGGCTTATTGTTCCATCGGTTGCCCACGTAACGCCATTCCGCTCAGTGATCCAGGGTCCCGGCAAACAGCGAAATCGGAGGATGCGCATCGGGATCCGTCATCACCTCGATGAGTGTCGGCCGCTCGGCGACGAGGGCTCGCTTGAGGACCTCCGGCAGAGCCGCAGCGTCCTCGACTCTTATCCCTTCGCAGCCACAGGCGCGCGCAATCGCCGCGTGATCAACCGCTGCAAAATGGCAGGCTGTGGTATAGGCCCCAAACTTCACGGTTTCTGCGTCCTTCTGGAAGCCGAGGATGCCGTTGTTCAGGACGACGACCGTCACCGGAATTCCCATGCGGACCATCGTCTCCAATTCGGCCCAGGAATGGGCAAAGCCGCCGTCCCCGACAAGCGCCACAACAGGTGCCGAAGGCCGCGCGACTTTTGCTCCAATGGCGAGCGGAAGGCCCCATCCGAGCCCGGCGAGCCCACGGGGTGTGAGGAAGCGCGTCCCTTCCCGTGGCGCTCGCAGATGACCGACGACCCACATCGATGAGTAGCTTGCATCAGCAGTGATGATCATCTCTGGCTGGAGCAGATTCTGCAGTTCCGCCATCACGCGTTCTGGCCTGATCCCTGCGGTTGCCTGCTTTAGAAGGGGTGCCCTGACCGTCTCGAACTGGCGCCAGGCATCGGCAATCCGCTCGGCCAGACCGGGGCGCGCCTGTGACCTTGCCTTGAGATCTTGGGTCTTGAGGGCCTGCGTGAGTGCTTTGAGGGTTTCTGCTGCATCCCCGACGAGGCGGACTGCCTCGTAGTTGCGCCCGATCTCCTGCGGGTCAAGGTCGATCTGGATGATCCTTGTACCCGGACGAATGAGGCGCCAGCTGTCGGTGCCGTTCTGGTTGTTTCGTGTTCCAACTTGCAGGATCAGGTCGGCATCCTCGACCAAGCTCCGCGTGAAGCGGCCAAGCGATGTTGGCCCTACGAGGGATCCGAGCACGCCGAATGAAAGGGGGTGGAATTCATTGACGGCACCCTTCCCCATGTTCGTCGTGAATACAGGGAGCGAGGCAAATTCCTGAAGGTTCGCCAGAGCCGATGGCGCGCCGGTGGAAAGGGCGCCCCCACCCGCCATGACCACCGGGCAATGGGCTTTCGCGATTAGGAAAGCCGCTTCGGCAATGCTGGCATCCGACGGCCGGGTCCGGTCGAGGGGCCAGGCGCTGAGGCATGCCTCGCGCTTGTGGGCGCTGGGCTGGGCTGTCTCGCGGAGCAGGTCAGCCGGCAGTAAAAGGACGGCAGGCCCCGGCCGGCCACTCGCCGCAGCCACGAACGCGGCGTCCACGTAGTCGTCAACCCGATCCGCGGTGCCAATACGGCGCGTCCACTTGGCGCAGGATGCGAAAAGCGCCAGGTGATCGAGTTCCTGAAAGGCATTCTTATCCACCTGCAGTCGCTCTACCTCCTGAATGAGAGCCACCACGGGGATGCTGGCCTTCAGGGCCTCGGCCAGCGGTGCAACGAGCAGTGCCGCTGCTGGACCGTTCTGGGCGGTGACCACCGCGACCTGTCCCGAGGCCCTCGCGAAACCATCGGCCATCGCACCACCCATATTCTCCTGGCGGTAGGCGATTTGACGGATTCCGATTTCCTCCGCAGCGAGGATCACGGCGGAAGGAAGGCTCTGACCGAATATGAACTTCACGCCGTGGCGCGACAACGCACGAGCGATTGTTACGGCAACGGTAGGTTCGATTTCTGTCATCGTGTTTCTTCCTATAGAGTTCTGAATGGTCAGGCGCAGAGTGACCGCGGCCCCAAGGCGCGTAACATGCCGTGCGGTTGACACGCTGGCACTGCCCGGGAGCCCTAACGAGTAGTGCGGATTCAGACCGCGGCGAGCATGCGGGCTGAGGCAGCTTGCATTCTGGATCTTGACCGCCACCAGATGAAGTACATGGCGACGAGCCAGAGCACGGGCAGAAGCATCAGCAGCGACGCCACCGCGGCGACGGTGGGGTCGATTTCATGCCGGATGTTTTCCCACATCTTTAAGGGAAGCGTGCGTATGGATAGACCGCTGACGAGCAAGGATATGACCACTTCGTCGAACGAATGGAGGAACGCAAAAACCGCCCCGCCGAGGATGCCTGGCCGGATCAAAGGCAGAGTCACCCTCATGAATGTCCGGAACGGCCCGGCCCGCATGCTCTTAGCGGCTTGCTCAAGACTAATGTCAAAGTTGGCCAGCGTTGCCGCGACGACAACTACGACATAGCTCATAGCGCCAATGCTGTGCGCCAAGACGATGCCTGTCTTCGATCCGACTAGGCCGAAGGATACCAGACCAAGGTAGGCTGCGATGCCGACCACGATCACCGGAAAGGTGATCGGTGCTAGGAGGACCAACGTGAGCACGTTGCGCAGCATTGGCGCGCTGCGACTGAGTCCATAGGCGGCCAGCGTGCCGAGTATGGTCGAGATTATGGTTACCGAGATTGCAATTTCGAAACTGCTCAGCGCGGCCCCGTTCCACGACGGATCGGCAAAAAACGAACGATACCATTGCACGGAAAAGCCGGATGGAGGGAATTCCAACTGCGTTCCGGCGCTAAAAGACACGATGATCACCACCACGCCCGGGAAGAGGAGAAAGAGTAGGGTGAATATGACTACCGTGATCCCTATGAACCTCCACACATGGGTGGCGTCGCCAGCGCGGTAAAGATGCATGTTCCAGCGACGCGCCCGCCGAAGCGTGCCGAGCTCAGTGAGATGTCGCACCAAGGCCCCCGCTGCGGGAAAACGGTTTCGCCGATCCGACGCAGCATTGCCTTTGGGGCCGGCCGGATTGAGTCTGAGGACGGCGAGCACCGTCATCGCGATCGCGAGGAGAATAAATGACGCTGCCCCTATCCGGCCGAGATTGAATGAGCTTTGCACCTCAGCCGCGATGAAAGTCGAGAGCATGGCATCGCGCAGGCCACCAAGGGCTGCGGGCGTGATGTAGAATCCGAGGCTCAGGATGAAGACGAGCAACGCACCACTGCGTAAGCCGGGCAGACTGAGCGGTAAGAACACGCGCCAGAAGGCCGAGAACGGACGCGCGCCCATGCTGCGCGCGGCTGCCACTTGCGACTTATCGATGCCGAGCATCACGCTCACTAGCGGCAGGATCATGATCGGCAACATGATGTGGACCATGCCGATATACATGGCCATACGGTTGTAAATCAGAGGCAGAGGACTGGTGATGACGCGCAGATCGAGCAGCAGGTTATTGATAAGGCCGCGGTCACCTAGGATCATGACCCAGGCGTAGGTTCGGGCCAGCGAACTCGTGAGATACGGGATCAGGACGAGGATGACCAAGACAGACCGGACCTGCTTCGAAGCAGCCGTGATCAGGTAGGCCGTCGGGTAGCCGATGATAGCGCAGATGACCGTGGCTACGATGCTTACCTCGATGGTCTGGATGAGGACGCGAACGTTCGCAGGATGCACGAAGAACGTCACGTAATTGACGAGGGAGAGCGCGGGGGCGTTGATGCTGTTTAAGAAGAGCTGGACGATCGGTATGGCAAAGACGAGTAGCAGGAGGCAGAGCGCCGGAAAGGTCAGCACAACAGAGGCCCGCGTAAGCTTTTGTAAAGTCAACATCTGCGAGTCCCCTGAGATCACGTCGTGACGAAGCGGATGTCCGATCTCAACCAGTCGAGCTGAATGGTGTCCCCGATCTGGAAGATCTGACGCCCCGCGGCGACGTGTTCGCGTATGACCACGTCGTTATCGCCGACAGCCACATGGTATCTTCGCAGCGGGCCGGCATAGATCATATCGGTCACGGTGCCGGCGACATGCTGGCGCTGATCGGCGTCGGCACTCTTCGTGGCGCCAGGGGCGGAGATCCGTATACGTTCCGGCCGGATCATCGCGACGGTGCCGTCCGGTTGCGGCGTATCCGACTCAACAGCGAATGACGGATCATCGAGGATGTTGGCGTCCCCAAGGAAATTCGCGACAAACCGGGAGACAGGACGGTCATATAGCGCCTCAGGCGTGTCAGTTTGCTCAATTCGTCCAGCGTTCATCACCACGATCCGATCGGAAAGCGTGAGCGCCTCCTCCTGGTCGTGTGTGACACACACCGTAGTGATTCCGAACTCTTTGTGAAGCCCCTTGATCTCACCCTGCATTTGCTCACGCAAGTTACGGTCTAGTGCTCCCAACGGCTCGTCTAGCAACAAGATTGGAGGGTCGGCTATGAGGGCCCGGGCGAGCGCCACGCGCTGCTGCTGCCCACCGCTGAGCTGTGATGGCATGCGGTCACCCAAGCCGTCCAAATGGACACGTGACAGGATGCGTTCGGCTCTCGCGGCCCGCTCAGCCGACCTGATGCCGCGCATCTCGAGCGGAAATTCAAGGTTGCGGCGAACGGTGAGGTGCGGGAAGAGCGCATAGCTTTGGAAGACGACGCCCTGATCGCGCCGATAGGAAGGTACCGAGGCGACGGACTTCCCAGCGATGCGGATATCACCTTCGGTAGGCGCCTCGAACCCCGCCAGCAGCATGAGTGTCGTCGTCTTGCCAGAACCGCTCGGACCAAGGATCGTGAGGAACTCGCCGCGCCCAACGGTCAACGACAGGCTCCTGACCGCAATGACCTGACCGTATAATTTGGTGACGTTCCGAAATTCGATTTGCTCGGAAAGAGCGAGTTTCTCCAATGGTCTATCCTTAGCTAGCGGATGCAGCGTTCTGACTGGTGCATTCATGTTCGTCACTCCAAGCCGAACGATGACGTGCTGGTTCGGTGCGGCACGTCATCGGTAAATGCCGTCGCAAAAGGCCGACAGGGGCTTAAAGCAGGATCCACTCGTTCCAGCGCTGGACCAGCTTTTCGGTGTTCGTGAGCCCGTCCGATCCCTTCTCGGCGTACCATTTCGAGTCGATTAGCACACTTGACCTCAGGTAGTCGGGGTGGCTGGCCAGCGAGCGCCCAATATCTTCCGGTAGAACCTTGAACGCGTTGAGGTTGCTCGGGCCGAACGGCATGAGTTGTGAAAATGCTGCCTGACGGTCGGCGCGCGCGGTAAATGCGACAAACTGTTGCGCAGCGTGCGCGTTAGGAGACCCCTTCACAATCTGCCAGTAGTCCCAAGTTATTTTCGCCTGGTTACGATTAATTTCAAGCGGTGCTCCCTGCTTGATCAACGTGCCGGCCCTACCATCATAGGCATTTACAAGATCTACTGCCTTGTCATGCATCATCTGCTGGATTTCGGACCCTGTTCCCCACCATTTGCGAATATCGGGCTTTATTCTGTCCAAACTTTTGAAAACACGATCTAGGTCCATAGGATATATATCCTTTGGATTTACGCCATCGGCGAGAAGGGCTTCCTCCCAAGGGCCTTCTGAACCATATTGGCCGCTGACAAGACTGCGGACACCCGGGAAACTGTTCACGTCCCAGAATTCCGCCCATGTGGTCGGCCGCAGCTTACCCGCTGGGAATTTTTCGGTATTGTAGACCATGACGAACGCATAAACTACGTTAGCTACGCCAAACGGCTGCTTTGCGAAGTCGGCGAGCCCGTCTAGGTCTTCATTCCTGTAAATAGAATAATCGATCGGCTCAAAAAGACCCTTTTGGGACAACTCGAACGAAGATCCCTGGTTAGCGGTGACAACATCGACGGTGACGTTATTCTGCGCAACCATCATCTCGATCGATGCCCGGTCGCCCTGATCGGTAATCGGGGTCATCTTAATGCCTGTTTCGGCTTCAAATGGTTTTACATAGGCCTCAATCATCGCCTTTCCGGCATCGCCACCGTAGACAAGGACGCGCAGTTCGCCAGGAGTCTGCGCCGATGCCTTGTTACTGGCAATGGAAGGAAGTGCGCCGGCAGCCAAGGCGGTTGATGCTGCCTGCAGGAAACGCCTGCGGTTAATGATAATAGAGAAGCTCATGGCCATTCCCCTTTTTTAATGTTGAGCATAATTGAATATGCAATTTTCGCCGACCCAGCGGACGGCCGCAATCGAGACTTCGCGAAGTGATCTACGTGGCGGTGCCGACGCGGTCCTGTCCTGCGCGTTTCACGGTCAACTGAAGCATCTCTCGCCGTTCAGCCCGGTTCACGAGCCGTAACCCGACAAGTCAGGCCGCCAGAATCTTCTCGACGAGGGTTACCCAATAGCCCACGCCATACGGGATCGCCTCGTCGTCGAAATCGTAAGCGGGATTGTGCAAGCCCGGCGTCGAGCCGTTCCCCAAGAGGATGATCGCGCCCGGCCGCGCTTCCAGCATGTAGGCAAAGTCTTCGGATCCCATCGAAGGCTTGACGTTGTCGTTTACGGCGTCATGGCCCACGAGGCCGCGGGCTGCGGTGATCGCGAAATGTGTTCCGGCCGTGTGATTGAATGTAAGGGGTTCGAGCCGCCGATGCCTGAACTCAATTTCCGCGCCCATCCCGTGGGCCACGCCCTCGGCGCATAACCTGATCTGCCGCTGCGCCAGATCGCGCACGGCGGAGGTCAGACTCCTGACAGTCCCACCCATTTCGACCTGGTCCGCGATGACGTTGTAGGCTTGGCTCGCCGTGAACTTCGTGACAGAAACGACGAGGGCGTCAGTGGGGTCGGTGTTGCGGGACACCACGGTCTGGAGGGCAACGATGATTTGTGCGGCGGTGACCACAGGGTCGACAGTCCTGTGGGGCGAAGCTGCATGCCCGCCCCTCCCCTTGACGATGATGTCAAACTCGTCAAGCGCCGCCATCATACCGCCCTCCCGGATGGCGAACTGGCCAATGTCAGTGCCGGGTGAGTTGTGCAGGCCGTAGACCTGGGAGATGTTGAAGCGCTCCATGATTCCTTCCTGGACCATCTTCAAAGCACCTCGTCCATCTTCCTCGGCGGGCTGGAAGATCAAAGCCGCTGAGCCTTTGAAGTTGCGCGTCGCGGCGAGGTGTTTTGCAGCCGCCAATAGCATCGCGGTGTGGCCGTCATGGCCGCACGCGTGCATCTTGCCGGGTATCCGCGAGGACCAGGCCTTGTTCGACGCTTCCAGGATCGGCAGGGCATCCATATCGGCGCGCAGTCCGATCGTCGGCCCCTCCCCGCCCTCACCCTGGATCAGGGCAACCACGCCGGTCTCGGCGATGCCCGTCTCGATGTGATTGATACCGAAGGAGGCCAGCTTCTCAGCAACGAACTTCGCCGTATTGTGCACCTCGTATCCCAGTTCCGGATTCTGGTGCAGGTAGCGGCGCCATTGCGTGGCTTCTTCCTGGAGATGTCGGAAAGTGTCGACGCTGTACATCTATTAGTTCCCAGCTTTTTCTGTCCTAGTGCCTTATTTAAGCGAGCATCATTCCGCAGCACGATTTCGTCAAATGCCTTTTGTGTATCATCGACATCTAGTAACGAGATGGACCCGAGGCTCGCTTTTCAGCACAGAGGTCGGTCCCGGCCAGCACATGCTAGGTCGCCGTGGGGCAAGTCGGTTACGGAACTGACCCTTGGATGTCTGCGTCCTCGCGCGTCGGCCCGGCCCACCGAATTAAGATCGTGAGGCCCTCTCTGACCAGATCATCCATGACAGCGTGGACCGCGGCCTCGGCGATGGCACTAGTCACGGGGCGGCGGAAGCTAGGATTTCCCTCCGACATCGAGCATAATCAGGCTGCGATCGAAAAAGGGTCCGGGAAGCAGCGTCATTGTCGCAAATCACAGCATCGATGATCGCCGTCAGGTGGCTAGGGCAATTGTTTGGTCGTGATCGATCTTGTTTCGTAGGCGACCGGGGTTGTCCCTCCGGAGATAATGAAGTCGGCCATGACCGGGTAATTTCAGCAGGGAGAAAGGGAGCGCGTTGAATGCATGTCCCCCTGCGGGCCTAGGCATGAAGAGGTCGTTGCCTTCGAGGCCGCCCAGTCCCGCTGACGCGTTGGCAAATTGGTCGTGGTTTAAGGCCGGGGCGAAGAACGTCGCCAATCGGCGAGGGACGCAAAAAGCCATTGTCGCGCTTGCCAGAAGACTGGCGGTGATCATGCCTCGCACGTGGCTGGACGCCACCGAACTTCGCTGGAAACGGCAAGACACCATGCTTGCGGCCACCTGACCCAATTGTATGGACCGGCTGCTGATCGCAAGTGAGGCGTGGAGGATAGCGGAAGTCGCTCATATGTATCCGGCCCTTTTGGTCGGCTCGCGTGTCATGGCCTTGATGGGGAATTCGCACGCACCGTTAATCTCATTAGCGGATAGGTTGCCAGGCAACCATTTGGGTCAAACAGATTCCGGGTGCGTTCATATTCGCTCCATGCTTCTCGCGCACTGGGGGGTGGCGGTTTAGATGGCCGTCACCTCGTTTCGGTGCTGCCGAATGTCCAGCCATTGCGCAGCACGGTATTGCCGTGCTGCCCGGCGCGAGAGCACTTCGCAACTCGCAGTTCGCAATCCTGGAGAACCGTGCCGACGAGATATCGCCGCGCATGAGCGATCCGATCGTTGGACTCTACGAGGACTGGCTGTGGCTCGACGAGCTCATCGAAACGGTCAGCCAGGAGATCGAGGAGATCAGCCAGAACGAGGCGAACTGCCGTCGCCTGATGAGCGTGCCGGCGTCGCGCCGATGATCTCCTGGTCGCGGCGATCGGCACAGCGAAGCCTTCGATCGCTGTCGGGACTTTGGCGCTTCAGCGATAGCCAGTGCCGTGGCGAGCTTGCTGCGATGAAGCCGCGGCGCGGCATTCTGCAGCCATGCGCCGAAGCTGGCCGCCTGGATTAACAGAATTCGCAGATAAGCGGCTTCCTGGTTTTGAGATGCGGCGGACAGTCGGCTTCCCTCCGGTACTGTATTGCCGTGGCACGAGGCCAAGCCATGCGCCTGTTCGATGAGGAAGGCACGGATCTGGAAATCGTCGCGGTGCGCCGCGAGACCAGCCGCGATCGCAGCCATCGGGCTCGTAGCTCCATCAAAGCCACGTCGCGCACGCGATGACCTGCCGGCCAACACGACCGGCCAGTCCCCCGCGGCACAGCCGAAGCCAAGTCAGGACGAGGAGATGGTCGCCAACCGATCGAACAATCGAATAGGACATGAAGCACTAACAAGCTTGACCGCAATCGCTCCAGAAGCCATCGCAACTAGTGTCACCTCAAATCCGCCAACTGGCGGACAGAAGTCCTTCGGAGGGAGTTCGCTACGGTCCACGTGCTGATCGCATCATTGAATCAGACGCCGAACAGATCTTTCCGCCATTCTTCTAATCCCAAGAGCCAATCCGGAGAGAAGCAAGACCCTCCGGAGGACATCAAAACGCCGGCGATTCGGACAACTTAGAAGCGCCTGACATCAACACGATCGAATAGATAGGCGACCGGACACGATTGCCCGTTCAGATTTCGAAGATCTTCCGCGGCGTGTTTGTGATTACCTCAGCGCCGGTGCCGGCGACCCGGAATGTCTCGCTGATCACGTAACCGAAGTCGTCCTCAATCCAGTTGCCCAGCATCAAATGAAAGGTCATGTTCGGCTTCAGCTCAGTCGTGTCGCCATCCCGGAGGCTTGCAGTCGGTTCGAGCCAGCCAATGCCGTGCGCGTAGCCGCAGCGCGTTTCCTTTTCGAAACCGTGTTTGCGGAGCGTCTTGTAGAACGCGTTGGCCACTTCGCTGCACGTTGATCCCGGCCGGACTGCGGCGAGTGCCGCCTCAAGGCCTTCGACCTGGGCCTCATGAATGCGGCGCAGGCGTTCGGACGGGGCGCCGATCGAGAAAGTACGCATGAGGCCCGCGGAATATCCATGGCGAGTGCCGCCGAGTTCGAGATTGATCTGGGACCCGTCGCGGAACACGTCCCCCGTCCACGGAATGTGACAGGTACCTATCCGAGGCGAGGCGCAGAGATAGAAGGCCTTCAGCGCCGTTCCCGGCTTTCCATTCGCTCCCCGGATTAACGCCGCCGCGATCTCTGCCGCCGCGTCGGCTTCCGCTACACCGGCACGTATGACTTCGCTGGCGCGCTTCATCGCGGCGTCGGAAATGGCGGCGGCTTCCCGCATGACTTCTATTTCGAGATCGGATTTGACTAGGCGGAGCCAGCTGACAAGCTTGGTGCAGTCTACAACGCGAGCCTCAGGCAGCCGTGACTTGAACTTTTCCGATGTCGCTGCAGGCAGGCTCGACATCTCGATACCCAGCCCCCGTTTCGCGAGACCAGCTTCATTCAGGAAGTCGATGACGGCATCGTATCCGTCGTTGGCTAGATTGCCAATGAGCGCTTCCGGGTAGCCGATGATCTTATCCTGTTCCATGAAACATTCGTACATGGCCGCCGGCGCATCGCAACGACGAAGGATGAATGTCGGCTCCTCAGCCACCCCGTCAATCACAAGCGCCTGAGGAACATATCCGGACGGCGTGGTATAGCCTGAAAGATAAGTGATATTGGAAGCGTCCAAAACGAGCAGTACGTCCACGTCGCGTCCCTCCATTTCAGCCTTCACGGCGGACAGCCGGCGCAGGTATTCAGTGCGTGGAAATGCCTGTACACCCTTTGGGATCGTCATGAGTCTACTCCATTGATTTTTGAGGTTTGCATTCGCGCAACAATGACACAGCCTCCGCTAAGACTGGCCAGCACAATCCGGTCGCTGAGGCTTGATCGTCCTGTGCTTGTTGTTCAACTCGCGGCTAGAGAAGTCAGACGATTGAACGCCCAGCGGCCATGGTCAAATGCAGTTTCCATATCGACGTCATCTGGCTGCAAGATGTCTCCGAGAGACTTGTTCAGCAGGTGGCGGCCGCCTGATCAAGCGAAGCCTAGCTCGCGCAAAGCCCCTTTGGAGCGCAGGTAATCAGTCGCCACTCACGATCGTGTCGCGGAAAGCAAAGCACGAGGCTTCTGTGAATCAGCAAAAATCAACCGATCGCGATTCGCCACGGATCGCAAAGTATAGCTATGGCTCCGCATCTCTTTCGTGCTCTCAATCGCACCAATGTTCGGCAACGATCACTCTTTGGCTGGGACATCTGCGCTGGTGCGGAGAGACGAGGAACCGATTATTGTTCCTGTTCAGTCGGAAATGGTGTGATCGACCAGTCGATTAGGTCGATGGCTTGCTGGAGTATCGACTTTGTCCGAGAACGGTTGGATGAAACGGCGATAATGTACCCCATGGAGTCTCGGTAATCGCCCTTCCTGATGATCGGCGTCTTGGGCTCAACATAAAATTTGACTTCGGCGACACCCGGTACAGCAGCAGCCTGACTGCCGCCATGGATCCAATCGAGGATGCCATCGCGATCAGGAAACAATGAGCGCCAGGCCGCGATATGTGAATGGCTTTTGCGCAGGTTACATTCGCGACCGATGACAAGCTTGATGTGTTCGGTGACGAGGTCGACTCCGTAAGCCAGATGAACCGGTTGAGGACCACCACCAAGCCGCGGGTTGACTTCAATAACGACTGGACCACGTGTCGTCCATCGGAATTGGATACTGGTTGGCCCCCAGCCAAGGCCGAGAGATCGCAAGCAACTCAGCGAAACATCGGCCATAAGTTTGTACTCGTCATCAATGAGCGGGGCTGGGAAGGTTCCTTCACTACAGACGAAATGCGGCTGGCCGCCATATACAGCAGCCTCTATCCCAACGATTTCATTTCCCATTGCGTAAGCGCCGTAGTCTGGACCATTCGCGTATTCTTCAACAAGTATCCTCGGTGAAGATCGCCAAATATGCTTCCCACCCAATAGGTAGGTGGTATGTTCGGCTAACTCATCGACGGTGCTGCATAATCGCACACCGATGCTGCCGCTGCCTATGACTGGCTTCAGAATCACCGGCAGGCCGATCTCGGCGGCAGAGATTTCAACCTCCGCTGCATTCGCTGCTAAGCGATAAGCAGGTATTGGAATGCCGGCCTCCGCGAGGAGCTGACGTTGAGTAAATTT
>NZ_RZRX01000159.1:0-14940 GCF_003997405.1 Mesorhizobium sp. M2A.F.Ca.ET.042.01.1.1 | reverse complement strand
CTTCAATCCCAAGCGCGAGGAATTGCCGGTGACGCTCGCCCGCTTCGGCGCCGGCGCCGAAGCGGGCGAGCGTCACCGGCAATTCCTCGCGCTTGGGATTGAAGACACCCGGCGGCCGGCCGGGCAGCGGCACGCTGGCGAGACCGGAACGGACGAAGCCTTCGAACAGGATCGGCGCGGCGGAGACATAGCCGGACAGGCCGGGGACGGGGCTGGCATCGGCGCGGCCGACCCACACGCCCAGCACGTAGCGGCCGTCGAAGCCTACGGACCAGGCATCGCGGTAGCCATAGGAGGTGCCGGTCTTGTAGGCGATGCCGCGCTGCATGGCGCCTTCCGGCGGTTTCACGCCGGACAGGATGTCGTTGATCTGCCAGGCCGCCTGGTCGTCGAGGATGGTGGCGGTGGTGCGCTCGGCATTGGCCGGCTCGGTGCCGTCATGCAGCGTATGCATCTTGCCGCCATTGGCGAGCCCGGTATAGAGCTGTACCAGGTCGCGCAAGGTCACGCCGACGCCGCCAAGCCCGATCGCCAGGCCGGGCGCTTCGTTGGGCGGCAGGATCGGGTTGACGCCGGCCTGGCGGAAGCGCGCCGTCAGCCGCGCCGGGCCGACGGCGTCGAGCACCCGGATCGCCGGCACGTTGAGCGACAATTGCAGCGCCTGGCGGATAGAGACGTCGCCCTGGTAGCCCATGTCGAAATTCTTCGGCCGGTAGCCGCCGAAATCGGCCGGGCTGTCCTCGATGATCATCTCCTGCGCCACCAGCCCCTGCTCGAAGGCCAAGCCGTAGATGAAAGGCTTCAGCGTCGAACCGGGTGAGCGCACCACCCTGGTCATGTCGATCCAGCCGGAGCGGCTGGCGTCGAAGAAATCGGCCGAGCCGACTTCGCCGAGGATGTCGCCGGTGCGGGCGTCGGCCAGCACCATGGCGATGGAAAGTTTCGGGCCAAGCTTCCTGGCGGCATCCCTTGCGACCTGCTCCAGCCCTTGCTGCACACTCCGGCGGATGGTGAGCTGCAGCGGCTTGCTAGGCACGGCCCTTGGCAGCATGGCGTAGGAGGCGTGCGCGGCCAGCGCCGGCAGTTTTCTGCGCAGGCCGGAGACGTCGTCGAGCGCCGCGCGCTGCGCCTCGCGCTCGCCGAGCAGGCCGGCCGAGACCATGCGGGTCAGCACGCGGTCGCGCGCGGCGTGCGCGATGCCGAGATTGCGGTCGGGCCGGCGCTTTTCCGGCAATTGCGGCAGCGCGACGAGAAGGGCGGCTTCCGAAACGGTCAGCCGCTTCGGCTCCTTGCCGAAATAGGCGAGCGAGGCGGCGCGAACGCCCTCGAGATTACCGCCATAGGGCGCCAGCGTCAGATAGCGTTCGAGGATTTCCTGCTTGGTGAGCCGCCGCTCGATCTGGATGGCGCGCAGCATCTGCTTGAGCTTGGAGCCGAGGCTGCGGCTGTCGCGCGGCTCGATCAGCCGGGCAAGCTGCATCGAGAGCGTCGAGCCGCCCGACACGATGTGGCCGCTGGTGAGGAGCTGTCCGGCGGCGCGGCACAGCGCCAACAGGTCCACGCCGCGGTGGTCCCAGAAGCGCTTGTCTTCATAGGTGACCAGCATGTCGACGAATTGCTTGTCGACCTGGTCGAGGCGGGTCTCGAGCCGCCAGTAGCCGTCGGGCGTCGCGAAGGCGCGCAGCAACTGGCCGTCGCGGTCCTGCACCTCGGTCGAGACTGTCAGCTTTGCCGGCAGCGGCGGCGGGAAGGCGCGGTCGAGTTCCCAGAGCGCGGCGAGGGAAAGTGCCGCGAGGCCGGCAAGCGAGATGCCTGCGATCGCGGTGCGTCTTAGAAATTTCCTGGAGAGCATGGCGCTGCCCCTCATCCGCCTGCCGGCACCTTCTCCCCGTATAGTGACGGGGAGAAGGATAGACCGGCGACCTCGCTATTCCGCCTTCACCTCCATCACGCCCGTGGCGGTGCGGGCCGAATATTGCGGCCGGTACATATCCTCCACCGTCGCCGCCGGATGGGCGTAGGTGCCGGGTGTCACGGCGCGCACGACATAGGCCAGCGTGATGTTGCGGTCGCCGTCGCCTTCGGTCGGATTGAAGGCGGCGACGAAGCGATCGTCGCGGAACTCCAGATGGGCGGCGTCGGTCTGCGCCAGCCAGGAGAAGTTCGACAATTGCGCGCTGGACACCAGGCTCGGATTGTCGATCTCGAAGCCGGCCGGCAACAGGTCGGTGATCAGGAGCCGCGACGGCCATTTGTTCTGCTCATAGACCTTGAGCACGACCACATAACGCTCGTTCTGCCTCGCTTCGGTGACGTTGGCCTCGGTGCCGTCGAGCTTGTAGTAGGTGCGATCGATGGTGAAGCCGTCGCCGCCGGCGGGCAGCGGATCGACCGGCGCGGCGACCGCGGTCACCACCGCCTGCAGCGGCGTCGCGCCGGTGTTGGCGATGGTAAGCGGGCTGTCGACCAGGTCACTGCCGGCGACCTGGTCGGAATAGCCGCCCGAATGCGGCGCGCCATTGACGGAAAGCGTGATGGAATCATTGCCTTCCTTCAGCGCCCGCGCGGCAAGCAGCATCCAGGATTCGTCCTGCGTGCTCGTCCAGCGGGCATCGGCGCGCGCCACGCCGACCAGCTTGATCAGTTGCGGCATGATGCTGGGCACCGGCTTCGATTCCGCCGCCAGCGCCAGTATCGCCGCGCCGTCACGCAGCCGCGAGCCATAGTCGGAGCGGTACCAGTCGTAGTCGGTTTCAGACTGCGCCAGCCGGAGCGCCGTCTGGAAGGTCGATTCCGAACGCTGCGTGTCGCCGTAGAGCGCCAAGCTCGCCGCCAATTGGGCGACCGCCATCGGGCTGGAGAAAGCTTCGATCTGCGTGTCGGCGTAGTAGCGCAGGTCGCCGATCGAGGCCTTCTTGTTGCGGGCAAGCACATAGAGCGCATAGGCGATATCGCTGCCCTTCTCCTGGACGTCCTGGTCGTAGCCCAGCGAGTTCTGCAGGTTGTTCAGCGCCTGGTTCATGGCCAGCGCCGGCACGTCATATTTCTCCTCGCGTGCCCGGGTCAGGAACTCGCTGACATAGGCATCGAGCCACAGATCGCCGGAGCCCGGCCCCCAGAGGCCGAAGCTGCCGCTCGACGACTGATAGGAGAGCACCTTGTAGATGGCGTCCTGGATGCGTTGATGCAGGTCAGGGTCGCTCTCCATGCCGATGCTCTTGGCCATGTCGTTGACATAGAGCAGCGGCATGGCGCGGCTGGTGGTCTGCTCGGCGCAGCCATAGGGGTAGCGATCAAGGCTCATCAGTAGCGACGGCACGTCGAGCGCGGACGACTGCGAGACGCCGACGCTGACCGAAGCGCCGTCGAGCACACTGGCGGCAAGCAGCTCCTTGTCGACCCGCAGCGAGCCGCCATGCGGCTTCAGGTCGACAACCATGCGGTTGGTGACCGGAAGCTGCGCCGGCCGCACCGGCAGATAGAGCGTCTGCTCGACCTGGGTGCCGTCGGCATGGGCGAGCTTGACGGTGACGGAGGCGTCGCCCGCGGTCCTGGCGACCAGCGGGAAGGTGAGCGACTGGCGCTTGCCCTGGGCGAGCGTCAGTTTTTCCGGCAACGGCTTGTCGCCGGTCGAAAGGTCGCCGGTGGTGGTGACGGACAGCGCGTAGTCGCCGGTCGGGCCATCGGTGTCGGCTATGTCGAGGCGCATGGTCGCCGCGTCGCCCGGCGCCAGGAAGCGCGGCAGGCCGGCGGTGATCACCACCGGATCGCGCACGATGACGTCGGTCTGGGCATGGCCGACGGCCTCCTTGGTCCAGGCGACCGCCACGACGCGAACGGTGCCGTTGAATTGCGGGATGTCGAAGTCGATCCGCGCCTTGCCGTTGGCGTCGAGCTCGACCGGGCCGGAGAAGAAGGCGACCAGCTTTTCGGTCGGCGGGCTGCCTTGCGCCTGCATGTTGGCGCCGTCGCCGCCGGTGCGTATCTTACCCATTGTGCCGAGCGAGCCGTCGATCAGGCGGCCATAGAGGTCGCGGATCTCCAAGCCCAGCATGCGCTGGCCGAAGAACCAGTCCTCAGGATCGGGCGCCTTGTAGTTGGTGAGGTTGAGGATGCCGACATCGACGGCAGCCACCATCACATAGGCGTTGGTGCCCGGCTGAGCGCCGTTGACCGCAACGGGGATCGATAGCTGCTGGCGCGGCAGGGTCTTTTCCGGCGGCGTCAGCGAGACTGCGAGCTTCTTCGAACCCGGGTCGACCGCCAGCCACTGGATGCCGATGGCTCGGGCCGGCATGCGCGATTCCTGCGCGTCGCCCGGCCGGAACAAGGTGGCCGTGACATAGGCGCCGGCGCCCCAGTCTTCGCCGACCGGGATGTCGACGGTGCTGCCGCCGACCGGCACCGAAGCGGTGACGGTCTTCAACAGCTTCTCGGCGCCGATGGTGACCAGAAGTTCGCCGGCAAAATGCGGCGAGACCTTCAGCTTGGCGACTTCGCCGGCGGCGTAGCTGTCCTTGTCGAGGGCGATCTCCAGGCCGTCGGGCGTCTCGGTGGTGGTCGAGGCGACATACCAGCCGGCGTCGAACTCATAGCTGGTCGCCGGACCATCCGGGTCAGCCGTCTCGACCTCGAGCCGGTAGCGGCCCCAGTCGACGGGCAGCGACACGGTCGCCTCGCCATCGGCCTTGAGATCGACCGCACCATTGGCGACGGCCTTGGTGAGGTTGACCGCCTCGTAATTCCAGGAATTGTTGGAGCGGTACCACTGATAGTTCCGCTCGACCTTGACCAGCGACCACTGGGCGCCTTTCAGGTCCTCGCGCTTGCCGTTCGGATCGACGGCGATGATGCTGAACTTGGCTGTTCCGCCTTGCGGCACCTCGTCGCCTTCGAAATCCGGGCGGATGCCGATGACGTCGCGCTGCGGGCGAACGCCGATGTCGAGCGAGCGCTCGACGGCGCGGCCGCCGGCTTCGCGCATGCGCACCGTGACCTTGGCGTTGACCAGCTTGGTGGTCGACGGCAACTGGTCGATGGTGATCGGGAAGGTCGCCTTGCCGTCGTCGCCGACGACGGGAAGATTGGCGAGGGGCGTCACGGTCGGCTCGCTCGACTGCTCGTCGGCGAGGCCGAAGGTGAAGTCCTTGAAGCTGTCCCAGCTGCTCGTGGTCGACAGCGTCATCTCGCCTTCCAGCGCCAGGCCCGCGGCCGGCGCGCCATAGAGGAAGCGGCCGTCGACGGTGGCGTTGGCGGTCTCGCCCTGGGCGATCTCCTTCTTGTCGGCGGTCAGGTCGAATTCGATGCGATCCGGCACGAAGTCCTCGACCAGGAACATCTGGCTGGCGACCGGCGACTGCTTGGGATCGGTGTAGATCGACACCGTCCAGGTGCCGCGCATGGCGTTGGCCTCGAGCGGCAGGTCGACGGCATGGCCGCCGGCGGACTCGCCATTGCTGACGATGCGCCGGTTCTCGACGCCGTCGGGACGGGTGAAGATGAAGGTCAGCGGCAGGTTCTCGACCGCCTTTGCCGCGCCGTCGCGGGCAAGCGCCGCGACGTGAACATCCTCGCCTGCGCGGTAGATGCCGCGCTCCGTCCAGGCATAGACGTCGAGCGCGCCGGGCGAGGCGCGCCCCTCGACGCCGCGATCGGACAGGTCGAAACCGGCCTTGCCCATGTCGAGGAAGACGAAGTCGTTGTCGCCCTGCTTGGCCATCAGCACGGCCGGCACCATGCCGTTTTCGCCGCGGGTGAGGCCTGGATTGAAGACGGCGTGGCCTTCGGCGTCGGTGGTCGCGGTGCCAAGGATCTCGTTGTTCCTGGCAAGCAGCGTCAGTTCGGCGCCGGGAATCGGCTTGGCCGAGCCCAGCGAACGGGCAAAGACGTTGAGACCGTCCTGGCCGGTATAGGTGGAAAGGCCGATGTCGGAGACCACGAACCACTGCGTGGCGCGTGAGCCGTAATCGTCGCTCTTGTCGTCGACAGGCTGCGCGGTCAGCACGTAGACGCCGGGCTTGCGCTGCGGGATCGCCTCATCAACCGGGAAAGAGGTGGTCACCTCCTTGTTGAGATCGTTGGCGATGTCGAGCGTGCCCGACCAGACGGGCTCGCCCATCTGGTCGGAAATGGTGGAAATATCGTAGCCATCGAGCTGATGCAGGAACTGATAGCCGGACAGAAGCTGCGCCAGCGAACGATCACCGATGCGGTAGAGCGTCATCTTGGCGGCGTTCATGTTGACGGTGACGACCGGAATGCCGCGACGGGCGCCCGCCGGCAGCACGAAGCTGTCGCCGGTGAAGCGGGCGGACGGAGCGCGGTCCTGGACATAGATCGACAGCACGACGGGCGCGGCGATCGTTTCACCGATCGCCGCCGGCAGTCCGGCGCGGAAGGTCACGTCATAATGCTGGCCATGTTCCAGGCCCTCGACGCAAATCTGCTTGTCCTTGGCCTCGACTGCCTTTGGCGCGGCGTTGTTGACGGCCACGAACTGCGAATAATCGACCCCGGTCTTGACCAGCTCTTCGGAGAATTGGGCGCAGATGCGCGGCGAGGAGGAATCGGCATCGACGGTGTGCTCGACAACGCGGAAACCCTTGCGCGCCTTGAGATCGGCATAGTCGGCCTGGACGGCTGGCGAACTCACCAGGGCAAGGCTCGCCTCATAGGCTTGCAGCGACGGCCGGTAGAGATCGCGCTTGTCGAGACCGGCACCAAGCAGCGCCAGCGCCTCGGCGCGGGTCTTTGCCGTGCGCACCAGCTTGTAGGCGTTGAAGGCCGCCGACGTGGCGTTCATCGGGAAAGTCGCGGGTTCAGTGGTGTTCGACGCCGGCTCCACGGCCAGTATCTCGCGCGCCAGCGCCAGCCAGAGCGCGCCGTCATCGGGCAGAACGGAGATCGCGGCCTGGTATTTCTGCATGGCAAGGCGATGGTCGCCGGTGAGCGAGGCCTGCTCGGCGGCGGCCTGCAGGGCAGCAAGGCCCTCGGTCGGCTTGTCATAGGCCGGATCGGTCAGCTTGTTGCGGAACTGCTGGGCCTGGTCAGCCATCCAGTTCGGAAAGAAAGCAAGCGCCGGCGGAGCGCCGATATCGGGGTCGCCATCGACATTCGCGACCTTGCCGGCGATGGCGCCGGTGAAGGATTTCAACTGGTTATAGTCGGATTTGAGAAAGCACCAGTTTGCCTTGGTGTTGTAGGTGAAGGCGCGGCAGGCGGTATCGCCAAGGCACGTGGTCTTGCACTGGTCGAGGCTGACATTCTGCTCCGACCTCAGGTCGAAACCGAAATAGTCGGAATTGTCGGTCGTCACGATTCGCCGGGCTTCGGCCGCAAGTGCCGCCCCGCCCAGCGCGAAAAAGATGAGAAGAAGGTAAAAGAGACCACGAGCCGCGCGCATTGCCATACCACCCTCCCGACATCGCCAGCGTCCGGGCATGATCAAGCTTCGTGCAGGCTTGTCAACGCCGGAGCGCCGCGGGTTTATCACCCGCGAACGGTTTCCAAACCGGCCAAAGGCCGGTATTTCGACAGAACCTCTATGAGACGGATCACACTTTCTTGCGGAATCGCAAAAGGTGTGAATTCCAAGCCCGGTCTATTTCAGACAATTGGATTGTGGCCCCTTTACGAACATTTCGGAACTTCATTCCAATTTTAGTTTTGTCGACTAGGTTGTCTTAATGCCGGCGCATGAAACGCAGATGTCAGGAGGGTTCGCGCCAGGGCGCGGGCTTCCGCGCGCCCTGCTTTTCGTGCTGTTTTGCGCCGCAATGCTGGCCGGCGAGGCGCGTCCGGCGGCGGCTTTCGAGATTTTCGGCATCAAGCTCTGGGGCTCGTCAAAGGACGAGGACGCCGATATCGTCGACCCGCTGCGCTATTCGGTGACCATCGACGCGCCGGATGCCGACAAGGATCTGATCAAAAAGCTCGAAAACGCCTCGGCGCTAAAGAACGACGAGGATCATCCGGTGTCGGGATCGCTCGGCCTGATGGCCAAGGCGCGCGGCGACCGCGAACAACTGGTCGCCGCGCTCTACGCCGATGCCCGCTACGAGGGTGTGGTTACCATCACGATCGACGGCAAGTCGATCGACGAGTTGCCGCCGGACGCGGAATTCAAGGGGCCGCAGCCCATTCCGGTCGTCGTCAGCGTCGCGCCGGGGGCGAAATTCACGCTGGGCAATATCCGGCTGAAGGGCGATGCCGCCGGGTTGGCAAGCGCCGATTTCGGGCTGATCGCCGGCGGCGATGCCAGCTCCGGCGCCGTGCTCAAGGCTGAGGCCCTGATCGTGCGGGCGCTGAAAGAAGAGGGCAGGCCGCTTGCAAAGATCACAGACCGCGAGATCGTGGCCGAGCACTCCAGCTCGACGCTGGACGTGACGCTGACGGTGGCCGCCGGCCCGGTCGCCGGCTATGGCGACACCACGGTCGATGGCACGGAAAAGGTCGATCGCGACTTCACCGAATACATGACCGGGCTGAAGCGGGGCCAGCAATATTCGCCGCAGGAAATCGATGATGCCCGCGACCGGCTGCTCGGCCTCGAGGTCTTCAACAGCGTGACCATCAAGGAAGGCGACAGCCTCGACGCCAACGGCAACATCCCGATCGACGTCCAGGTCAGCGAGCGCAAGCCACGCTTTTTCGGCCTCGGCGGCACGTTTTCGAATACGGAAGGGCTGGGGCTAGAAGGCTATTGGGGACACCGCAACCTGTTCGGCCAGGCCGAAAAGCTGCGCATCGACGGTTCGATCAGCGGCATCGGCAGCAACAGCCTTTCAGCGCTCAACTATAATGCCGGCGTCATGTTCGAGAAGCCGGGCGTGCTCGGGCCGACGTCGAAATTCTTCGCCGGCGTAAAGACGGTGTTCGAACATCCCGACGCCTATGACCATTTCTCCGTGAAGGGCGACGTCGGCGTTTCCTACGACCTCGACAAGCAGCAGAGGGTCTCGGCCGAATTCGACCTCGATTATTCGAGGATCACCGACACTTTCGGCAAGCATACCTATCTGATCGCCAGCGTGCCGCTGCAATATGTCTATGACAACCGCGACAACAAGCTGAACCCGACCAGAGGCTTCCGCTTCCTCGCCTATGCCGAGCCGAGCTACGACATATTGAATGGCGCGACCTTCCTGAAGCTGAAGGGCGAGGGCTACACCTATCAGTCGCTGGACACGGCAAGCCGGTTCGTGCTCGCCGAACGGGCGACGCTGGGCTCAATCGTCGGCACCGGGCTGCAGAATGTGCCCGCCGACCGGCGCTTCTATTCCGGCGGCGGCGGCTCGGTGCGCGGTTATTCCTACCAGGGCATCGGCCCGAAGGACATTGACGGCCAGCCGATCGGCGGTCTCTCCTTCTTCGAAACCTCGGTGGAGATGCGCATCGGCGTCACCGACACGATCGGCATCGTTCCCTTCGTTGATGCCGGCACGGTCTCGATCAAATCCTTCCCGGATTTCTCGGATGTGAAGGTCGGCGCGGGCGTCGGCCTGCGCTATATCACCCCGTTCGGTCCGCTGCGAATCGACGCGGCCGTGCCGCTCAACCGCGATCCAGGCGATCCGCATTTCGGCATCTATGCCGGCATCGGCCAGGCGTTCTGACGATGAAGATCTTTTGGCGCATCCTCCGCATTGTTATCTACACGCTGCTCATCCTGCTGGTGGTGGCGATCGGCGCTCTCGTCGTCCTGACCGGCACCGAAGGCGGCCGCCAGAACCTCGCCGGCCTGATCTCGAAGCTGGCCTCGAGCGAGGACCGGAAGGTTACGGTCGCCGGTATCGAAGGCATATGGTCGGGCGCGCTCAGGGTCGACCATGTCGTGGTGGAAGACCGCGCCGGGCCCTGGATGGTGGCGCGCAAGGTGGCGCTCGACTGGTCGCCGACGGCGCTGCTCTCCCGGAATTTCAATGCCGACCGCTTCGCCGCCGAGCGGATCGAGCTGGCGCGGCTGCCGCAGCCGAGCCAGCAGCCATCGCAGGGCGGCTCGTCCAGCCTGCCAGTGTCTATCGACGTGAAGCAGATCGACCTGCCGGAGATCGCGCTTGGGCAAGAGCTTGCCGGCAGCGGCATCGCCGAGCTGGCAGCCAAAGGCTCGCTCAAGGCCGATCCGTCGCCGCTGGCGATCGAAAGCGTGCTCAATGTCTCCCGCCACGACGGCAAGCAAGGCAATGTCGACGCCAAGATCCACTTCGCGCCAGCCGACAACAAGCTCGACCTCGATCTCAAGGCGTCGGAGCCGGCCGGCGGCATCATCGCCAATCTGCTCAAGCTGCCGGATGCGCCGCCCGTCAACATCGTCGTCACCGGCAGCGGGCCGTTGGCCAATTGGAGCGGCGTCGGCACCTTCATGGTCGATGGCCGGATCGTCAGCCAGCTGACCGGCCGGCACCAGCTGACCGACAAGGGCCACCGCATCGAGGCCAAGGGCGATGGCGAGTTCGAAGCGTTCCTGCCGGAGAAGATAAAATCGCTGTTCGCCGGCAAGACGAGCTTCGACCTCGCCGGCACGGCGACCACGGCGGGCGGGGTCGATATCGAGCAGGCCATCATCGAGAGCGAGTCCGTGCACGGCACCGCGACCGGCAATGTCGATCCGAAGGGCGCCAGCGACCTGGCCGTCGAGCTTGCCGCCAAGGACAAGCCCGTCACCATCGATGTCGGCAACAGCGCCGTGCCGATCCTGGTCGCCGTCGAGAAGGCCACGGTGCGCGCCTTCGGCGACGGCAAGGCGCCGATGGTCGATATCGGCACGTCGCTCACCTCCGTCGCCGTCGGCGGCACCCAGCTCAACAATATTACCGGTGCGATCCATTCCGACGGCTTCGACATCGAAAACCGCAGCGGACCGCTCAGCATCAAGCTTGCCGCCGCCGGGCTGAAGACCGACGTCGCCACGCTGGCGCCGCTGGTGACCGGCAAGCTCGCGGCCGATCTTTCCGGCACGATCAGCCGCGAAACCGTGGCCATCGACAAAGGCACCTTGCGCAGCGATGCGCTCAATGCCGGGCTGACGGCAAATGTGGCGCTGGCAGACCTGTCGATGACGCTGAAAATGAATGCCGACGCCGACTCCAAGGCATTGCCGCCGCAGATCAGCTCGCTGCTCGGCGAGCGGGTGCAATTCTCGGCCAGCGCCACGCGCGATCCGCAAGGCGCGTTCGCCGCCAACTCGCTGGAGATCAGCTCCGGCTCGCTCAGCGCCAGCGGCACCGGCAGCATGCAGGGATCGGACCTCCAGGCCAGCGTCAAGGGCACGTTGGGTGACGTCTCGCCGCTGTCGTCGCTTGCCGGCACGCCGCTTGCGGGCGGAGTCAATTTCGCGCTGACGGCAAGCGGTCCGCGTCTGGCGCCGGATTTCACGGTGTCGGCCGACAGCGCCAGCCTGACGGCGGCCGGCCGCACGGTGAAGGACATCAAGCTTTCGGCCAAGGGAAAGGCCGATGTCGCCAATCCGACCGCCGACCTCTCGCTGACCGGCAATGCCGAGGGGCAGGCGCTAGACATCGAGGCTACGCTGGTGACCGTCAACGGCAAGCGCTCTATCAAAGGGCTCACCCTGGCGCTCGGCGACAACAAAGTTTCGGGCGATCTCGCGCTCGACGACAAGTTCCTGCCGCTCGGCACGCTGACGCTTGCCGTGCCCGATATCGGGCCGCTCGCTGCACTCGCAAACCAGACCGCAACCGGCGACATCAACGGCACGATCGCCTTCGCCAAGGAGGGCGAGGCGCCGACCGTCACCATCAATGCGGCGAGCACCTCGATCGCGCGTGGCGACCTGGCGGCGAAAGCCATCACCGTCAACGCGCTGATCGCCAACTATCTTAAGGGGCCGGCGATCTCGGGCACGATCAAGGCCGACAATGTGACCTCCGGCAGCACGGTCATCAGCGACATCGGCATCGATTTGAAGCGCGATGGCGACTGGACCAACTTTACCGGCGGCGCCACGGCGTCCGGCATTCCGGCCACCGCCACCGGGCGGGTTAAGATCGCCGATGGCACGACAAGCGTGGAAATCACGTCCGGCGAGGCGACAGTGCGCGGGATCAAGGCGGCTATCGCCGAGCCATCCCGCCTTTCCATCGCCAATGGCGTGACGATAATTGAGAAGCTCGCGCTCAACCTCGGCGGCGGCTCGGCGACGGTTTCCGGCAGCGCCGGTGAGACCCTGGACCTGACGGCCAATCTCGCCAACCTGCCGGTGGCGCTCGGCAATGATTTCGTGCCCGGCCTCGACGGGGCCGGAACGCTTGAGGGCACCGCGCACGTCACCGGTCCGTCATCCAACCCCGACGTTCAGTTCAACGCCAAGGTGGCGGGCGCCGAGACCAACCAGACCCGGCAGGCGGGGCTCGGGCCGTTGGATCTGGACGCTGCCGGCAGCTACACGCTGGCGGGCGGCGTCGCCCTGGATCACGCCACGCTGTCGGGCGAAGGGATTTCAGGCAAGGCCGCCGGCACCCTCAATCCCAACGGCGCCAGCGACTTCTCCCTCGATCTTTTATCATCGGGGCCCAGCCTGCCGTTGACGCTCGGCCGCGCCGACAGCCCGGTCAAGGTTGAAGTCCAGTCCTTGTCGGCGAAGATGGCGGGCGAAAGCACGCGAGCGCGGCTCGATGTGTCCGCCATCCTGCCGTCCATCGTCGCCAGTCAGGCGAAAGTGGATGGCCTGACGCTCGCGCTGCATTCGGATGCTTTCGACCTCAAGGGACGGGCAGGCCCGGTCTCCGGCACGGTCTCGTTGGACAGGATCGGCCTCGACAATCCGTTGATCGCAGCGCTGATCGCCGGCAAGGTGGTCGCCAAGGTCAATGGGCGCCTGGCTCCCGATTCCGTCGCCCTCGACAGCGGCTCGCTGACCAGCGATGCGCTCAACAGCCAGGTCGCCGGCCGGGTATCGCTGGGCGACGGCGCCGTCGACCTCAATATGAAGGCCGAGGTCGCGTCTTCCGCCTTGCCGGCTGCGGCGCGCGGCATGCTTGGCGAGACGGCGCAGTTGAGCGGTGCGCTGAAGCGCGATGCCAATGGCAATGTCAATATAGACGGCCTCAAGCTCAATTCAGGCGCACTCAGCGCCGACGGCCAGGCGAGCCTTGCCGACGGCAAGCTGGCCGCCGGCATCAGGGGCGCGTTGAGCGACGTTTCAGGGCTCTCGAAAGACGCAAAGGGCGTCATCACTTTCGCCCTCAACGCGCAAGGCCCGGTCACCGCGCCCGACCTGTCGATGACGGTGGACAGCGATCGGCTCCTCGTGGCGGCGCGCGAGATCACCGGACTGAAGCTGACGGCGACCGGCAAGGCCGATGCCGCCAATCCGGCAGCCAATGTGCAGCTCACCGGCACTGTCGCCGGGCAGAATTTGCAAGGCAGCGCGGTGCTCGCCACGACCAATGGCAGCCGCGCGATCAATGGGCTTCTGCTGTCGCTCGGGCCGAACAAGATTTCCGGCGATCTCGCGCTCGACGATGCTTTCGTGCCGGTGGGCACCGTTTCGCTCGACCTGCCAGATATCGGACCGCTCGCTGCGCTGGCCTTGGAAAAGGCCGAAGGCAATGTGCGCGGCACGATCGCCTTTACCAAGGCGGCCAACGGGCCGAATGTCGCGGTCAAGGCGAACACCTCGGAGATCAAGCGCGGCGATCTTTCCGCCAGGAATGTCGCCATCGACGCGCAGATCGCGAACTATATGGCAGCACCGGTGATCGCCGGCACGGTGCGGGCGGAGAGCGTGACTTCCGGCGGCACCGCCATCACAGGCATCGATGTCGATCTCAAGCGCGACGGCGACTGGACCGGTTTTTCCGGCGGGGCCACCGTCAAGAACATCCCGGCCAAAGCCGCCGGACGCGTGAAAGTGGCGAACGGAACCACGACCATCGAGCTCGCCTCTGGCCAGGCGACCGTGCAGGGCATCAAGGCCGCGATCGCGCAGGCCTCTACGGTGACCATCGCCAATGGCGTGACCACGCTCGAACGGCTGGTGCTCAACCTCGGCGGCGGCACGGCAACGGTGACGGGCAAGGTCGCGCAGGGGCTCGACATCAACGCCAACCTGGCTCGGGTGCCGATCTCGCTCGCCAACAGTTTCTCGCCCGGTCTCGACGCGGCCGGTTCGATCTCGGGCACGGTCAAGGTGATCGGCCAGCCTTCGACCCCCTCGGTCGCCTTCAAGATCGATGCCGCCGGCGTGCAGACCTCGCAGACGCGTGGCGCCGGCCTTGGCGGCATGAATGTGTCGTCATCCGGCACTTTTGCCGGCAACAAGCTCGCCTTCGACGCCAACATCAGCGACGGCGCCGGCCTCGGCCTCAAGGGCGGCGGCTCGGTGACGACGGCAGGCACGCCAACCTTGGCGCTCGACTTCAACGGCAAGGTGCCGTTCTCGTTCCTGGCCGCAAAGCTCGCCGCGCAAGGGCTGGCGCTCAACGGCACCGCCAATGTCGATGTGCAGGTGCGTGGTCCTGCATCCGCGCCGGTTATCAGCGGCAAAGTCACGACATCCGGCGCGCGCCTTATCGATGCGCGCTCCGGCCTGGCGGTGAACGACATCGCCGCCGACGTCTCTATCGGCGGCGGGGTGGCCAGGATCAACCGCCTGACCGGCACGCTGTCGACGCGCGGCAGCCTGTCGGCGAGCGGCACCGTGGGCATCAATCCGGCGCAGGGCTTCCCGGCCGACCTGTCGATCAAGCTCACCGACGGCCGCTACACTGACGGCCGGGTGGTGACCGCCAATCTCGGCGGCGACCTGACCGTCAAGGGGCCGCTCGTCTCGGCGCCGGTGGTTGCCGGCACGATCAACCTGGCGAGGACGGTCATCACCGTCCCGGAAAAGCTGCCGGGGTCGCTCTCGGCCCTGGATGTGAAGCACAAGAACGCGCCGGCGTCCGTGCGGGCGCAGGACAAGGCGCTGCGCCCGCACGG
>NZ_RZRX01000158.1:0-14962 GCF_003997405.1 Mesorhizobium sp. M2A.F.Ca.ET.042.01.1.1 | reverse complement strand
CCCCAATGCCCGCCCGCCGTCGTCCCGGACAGGTTGGCGCGGGCGCGCCCGTCCTCGCTGGTGTAGCCAGCGCCGAACGCCACGGCCCCCTCGCCGCGCCAATAGCCGCCGCCGGCCGCAACGCTGAGCTTGCCCGGACGGTCGTCATAGCGCAGCGATGCGGCTGCGAGGCCGATCGCGGCAGCCTGGCGCGCCTCGCCGCGAGCCTCTCTCATGTCCATGTTGAGCTGGCTGAGCTTGGAGTCGGTGTAGGCATTGGCCTGCTGCAGCGTGGTGGCCGCCACCTGGTTGGTGTAGGTCTTGGAGTTGTCGAGCGTGGTCGCCAGCCCAAGATTGAGCTGCTGCACGTTGACCGCATCGGTGTTGGCGGTACCGGCGCCGACATTGTGGATGACGACCGGCGCATTCACGTCGCCGCCGACCAGCGTCACCGAATTCGACTTCGAACCGTCGGTGTTCTTGTCGTACTGGATCGCGAACTCGTTCAGATCGCCGACGCTCCCCTGCATGGCCTCGACGGCCTGATTGGTCGCGTAAAGCTGGCTGCCGTTGATTGCGTCAGTCGAAGTCTGGCTGATCCGGCCAGCGGCCACGTTGGTGACGGTGCGCTCGTTGCCGACGCTGCCGACGCTTACCGTGCTCGTCGGCGTGGTGCCGGCGAAGGTGTAGGCGACGCCGTTGATCGTCGTGCCCGTGGTTGCGACCGCGGCCGCGGTCGTCGAGCCCGCGCCGAGCGCGACGCTGCCCGGCTCGTTGGCCGTGGCGCCGGCGCCCAGGGCCACGGCCTGGGCGCCGTTGGTGGTCGCGTTGGTGCCGAGCGCGACACTGTCGGCCTGGTTGACGGTGGAATTCTGGCCGATCGCGATGCCGCCAGGCGCGGTCTGCTGGACGATAGCGCCGTTGCCCATGCCGATGCCGTTGTCGCCGTTGACGGTGGTGCGCGGACCGATCGCGACCGAATCGGTGCCGACGGCAAGCGAATCCGCGGCAGTCGAATTGGCGTGGAAGTACATGGATCCCGTCACCGCGAAGGAGCTCAGCGCGCCCTTCAACTGGCGAAGCGTGACGGCGTCCTGATCCAGCGTGCCGTCGGCCACGTTGGTGATCTGGCGATAGGATGTCGAGTTACCCACAGACACGGCGCCGAGGAGCGTCAGGTCGGTGGTGTTGTAGGGGATGAGGCCGGTGCCGGAGAGGATCGATCCCGATGCCGGCGCCACCGCGCGGTCCGAAACCGAGCCGGAGCCGAGCGCCACGCCGTCGGTGATGGAGACCGTGGTGCCGCGGCCGAGCGCCAGCGAATTGGCGGCGGAAGCAGTCGCCTGGTAGCCGAGCGCCGAGGAGCCTAGCCCTTGCGCGAAGGCATCGGTGACCGGAAGCGTCGTGTCGTTGGTGCGCACATAGCGGATACCTTCGCCATTGGCATCGGTATAGGCGGTCGAGGTGTCGCCGGCGATGTTGGTGATGGCATTGCCGAGGTTGGTGATGTCGGCGGGATTGGTGGCGATATCGGTGGTGTTCTGCGTCACCTGCTGGTTCGTCGCGAAGAGCTGCGAGCCGTTGACCGCATCGGTCGAGGAGCCGCTCAACTGTCCAGCCGCGACGTTCTGGATCTGGCGCTCGGCACCCACCGAGCCCACCGAGAAGGCACCGGCCGGCGTGGTTCCGGCGAAGGTGTAGGCGACGCCGCCGATCGTCGTGCCGCCAACCGCCGTCGTGGTGCCGGATGCGGAATTCAGGCCGATCGCCACGTCGCCGGCGTTGTTGGCCACCGCATTGGGGCCGACGGCGACGGAATCCGTCCCGAGCGCCTGGGAATCCGGCAGCGTCGAATTGGCGTGGAAATACTTGATGCCACCGCCGGTGTTGATGTTGGTCAGTGACGAGCTGAGATTGGCGATGTCGGTGGTGTTCTGCGTCACCTTCTGGTTGGTCGCGAAGAGCTGCGAGCCGTTCACCGCGTCGGTCGAGCCGCCGTCGAGGCGCCCTGCCGCGAGATTGGTCAGGGTCCGCTCCGCGCCCGGTGCGCCGATGCTGACCGTCGAGGTCGGCGTCGTTCCGGCGAAGGTGTAAGTCGTGCCGCCGATGGTCGCGCTGCCCGTGCCGACAGCCGTCTGGGTGACCGAGCCCGAGCCGAGCGCCACATCGCCGGAGCTTGCCGTTGCGGTGGCGCCATTGCCCAGCGCGACATTGCCGGTGAAGCCGGCCGCACCCGCGGTCGAGCCGTTGCCCAGCGCCACCGAGCCCTGCCCGATCGCCTTGTTGTTGTTGCCGATGGCCACGGCGCCGGCCGCCATGTTGGCGGCGGTGGCGGTTGCCGTGCCGTCGCTGTTGGCGATGTTGTTGGCGCCGCCGGTGAAGGCGCCGGTGCCGCTGGCATAGCTCGGATCGCCGATCGAGACAGCGCCGTCGCCGTAAGCAGTATTGCCGGAGCCGATGGAGACGGCCTTGCCGCCGGTGGCAACCGCATTGTTGCCCATGGCGACCGCTTCGGCCGAATCGGCCTTGGCGCTCGTGCCGACCGCGATCGCACTTGTGGCGCTGGCCGTCGCGCCCAGCCCCAGCGCGGTTGCATTGGCGGCGGTCGCCGTGGCGTTGTTGCCGAGCGCCGTGGCGGAGACGCCTGTGGCCTGCGCACCCGAACCCGCGGCGACCGAGCCTGTTCCGCTCGACGTGGCCGAATTGCCCAAGGCCAACGCGAACTGGCCAGAAGCCGTGGCGACGTTGCCAAGCGCGGCCGAGTTTATCGCCATTGCCTTGGCCTGGGGACCGATGGCGACGGTGTTGGTCCCTGTCGCCGCGGCATTGTAGCCGATCGACGTGGTCGCGTTGTTGGTGACGCCAATGCCGGCGTTGGTGCCGATCGCGATATTGTCGTTACCCGTCACCAAGCTGCCTGCGGAGGCCTTCAGCGTGGCGTCATAGGCCACGGAGCCGTCGCCGGTACCGAATGCAACGTTGCGCGCTCCGGTGACGCCGGAGCCGGCGCCCCGCATCACGCTGGCGATGCCGCCGCCGATCGCGCTGTTCTGGGCGCCGCTCACGAGCGTGCCGGCAGCGATGCCCACCGCAAGGGAATTCGTATTGGCGGTGGTTGAGCCGGCGCCGGCGCCCTGTCCGACGGCAACCGTGCCGTCGCCGCTGGCCAGCGCCTGGCCGCCGAGCGCGAGCGCGGTGTTTCCTGTCGCGCGAGCCAAATTGCCGATAGCGACCGCTGCGGGACCGGCCGCGTTGGCCTGGTAGCCCGCAGCGAAAGCATAGATGGCAGTGGCCTGGGCCGCTGTTCCGATTGCAGTTGCGTTATCAGCTCCACCGTTTGCGTTGATGCCCAAAGCGATCGCCTGAGTCCCGCTGGAGACCGAGCCGCCGCCTATGGAGGTGCTGTTCACGCCACTGGCAGTGGAGGACTCGCCCAAAGCAAGGGAGTTTGCCTGGCTCGCAGACGCGTTAGCGCCCAAGGCGACCGCATTGATAGCATTGGCGTCGGCGCTAAGGCCCCCAGCAAAGGACCCGGAGCCTGAAGCGGTGGCCGTCGAGCCGAGGGCGACGGCGTTCGCCGCGCTTGCGGTGGTATTGACACCAAAGGCCGAAGCCCCGTCCGCCAGTGCGCGGGCGTTCCCGCCCACGGCGAGGGCATTGACGCCGGTCGCGTTCGCGAAGACACCCATGCCTATGGCGTTGAGGCCATTGACACCCATCGAATAGCCGATGGCGATCGAAGCATCGCCCGTTGCGTTATTGGAGGTGCCCAATGCCACGCTGTTCGGGTTATTCGCTTTAGCACCGTTACCGATGGCGACGGCGTTGCCGCCTGTCGCGGTTCCGCCGCCGGCGGCATACTGCGCCAGAGCCGGTGTGGCGATGCCCCCGAATGCGATCGCACCCAGCGCTGCCACCAGCGTCCTGCCTGCGCCGAGCGTCCCGAGCCCCAGACCTTTACGGCGCATGCCAAGCACGCGATGCGCGTTGCGCAGCGCTGCCATCAGGCGGCGGCGCAACGGGCGGCTGTCGATGGCGCCAGAAACCCAGTTTCCAGCGAAGCGGCCAGTGGTTCGTCCTTGCCCGAGATTCATTGCGAGAGTGCCTCCGTTGGTAGGTCGCGCTCGACGACAGGTTCCGCCGACCCTGCCGCCGATGCGTGTCTGCTTGGAAATGGAATGACGATATCGATGCCTTGGGCCAGCAGCGCATGGCCTTGCTTTTCCCCGATCGCCTCGACGCGATCGAGCGTGTTTTCAAGCCAGGAGTCCCCCTCTTCGGGCACGGCCAGGAGCGCCCGGGCGACCCGATCTTCCGGAAGAAGGCGGCCGAGGTAGGAGCGCATGGCGGCCAGATGCGAGGCAGGAGTCTCGCCGGCATGGGCCACAGCGGTGAGACCATAGAGATAATGTGCAAGCAGGAGGTCTTGCTTGGTCTGAGGAACGCCGCTGCCATAGCGCTTCTCGAGCGTCTTGGAAGCCGACTCCAGCCAATAGCCGATCTCCTCGGAAAGGCTTCGGCGAATCGCCGTATCGTCGCTCATATGCCCCCGCAGCCAAATCAGAATCCGGGTCTGCCCGAATTGCCTCAGGAGGCCATGTTTTTGATCTCGGGTATTCCAATATATTGCTGTTTTGTTCAAAAATATTACGCAGAATATCCCTAGTTAACAGCGTGTTACTTCATGAACTACTTTAATTAGCCAAAGTTAAACTTGATCACCGCTAAATTAGGACGACCTTAATTCCCGGATCGAGAGCGGCGCTGCCTCGTGCGTACCTGCTGAGGCGTCACATGGCGATACTTCCTCATCATGGTGGTGAAGTGGCTCTGGCTCGAAAAGCCGCTCAAATCGGCGATGTCAGTGATCGACATTCGGCTGTCGGTGAGCAACTTTTCGGCAAAGTCCAGGCGAAGAAGCAGAACGGATTGATACGGCGAAACACCGAACGTCTTCGAAAAAGCGCGGACGAAATGGTAGGGAGACAGGTCGCATACGGCCGCCATCTCCGCCAGCGACAGCTTGCGCGAAAAGTTCTCTTTCAGGAATTGCTGGATCTGGTGAGTATGCCGGGCCGACAGCCCGCCTTTCGCGTTCAGCAACGGACGCCTGTCGGAAGCGACCTCCGAAAATCGGGCTGGCAGATCATCGTCGCGCCGCAACTCGGCCTCCTGACGTCCGGCCCCCGCCAGTCCTAGCTCAACCTGAACGCGTGTTTTCGGTTCCCCAGGCAAAGCAATTCGTGATCATGCGCATGGTTGGTGAACGCCGTCGGATTGCAACCCGACGGCAGCCACGCAAAAGCCATGATTTGAGGCATGCGGTATTTCACGAAATTGCGGTTCGGCGAGGAAAACCTTCTCTCACGAAAACATTAGATACCGCTGCTGCTATCCACTTGTTCTCAAGTAAGGTTTTTTCGTCGTGAGGTAACAAAGGCGGCCTCTGACGTCGGCGCGCCATGCAAATTCGCCTAGGGCGGCGATCGTCAGACCGACCCGCTGGAATGCGGGAGCTACCGCCCCGCGACGGCGACCATACTGCGGCGGGACGATCACGGGTTTGACCTGGCAGGCCAAGAAAGGGGGCGGTCTGGCCCAGCGCTACCGCCCCCTTGCCAGGCTCCCCAGGATGCCGCGCACGATGGCGCGGCCGACGGAGGAGCCGACCGAGCGCACCACCGACTTGATGGCGGCTTCGGCCACCGTCTGGCGGTTGGACGACCGCCGGTTGCCGGTTCCGAGCACATCGTCGAAGCCGGGAATGGTCCAGCGCGAGCCGCCGCTGTTCTGCTGCTGTGCCTGCGCCTCGGCGTCCTGCGCTTCCTTGGTCTTCTTCTGCAGGATTTCGAAGGCCGATTCGCGATCGACGACCTGATCGTACTGGCCGGCGACCGGGCTCTCGGCGATGATCTTGCGGCGCTCGTCCGGCGTGATCGGGCCGAGCCGCGAGGATGGCGGCCGGATCAGCGTGCGCTGGACCATGGCCGGCACGCCCTTGTCCTCCAGCATCGAGACCAGCGCCTCGCCGGTGGCGAGCTGGGTGATGGCGGTGGCGCAATCGAAGTCGGGATTGGGCCGGAAGGTCTCGGCCGCGGTCCGCACCGCCTGCTGCTCGCGCGGCGTATAGGCGCGCAGCGCGTGCTGGACGCGGTTGCCGAGTTGGGCGAGCACCTTCTCCGGAATGTCGAGCGGGTTCTGGGTGACGAAATAGACGCCGACGCCCTTGGAGCGGATCAGCCGCACCACCTGCTCGACGCGGTCGATGAGCACCTTCGGCGCGTCCTCGAACAGAAGATGCGCCTCGTCGAAGAAGAAGACCAGCTTCGGCTGGTCGAGATCGCCGACCTCGGGCAATTCCTCGAACAGTTCCGACATCAGCCAGAGCAGGAAGGTGGCATAGAGCCTGGGATTCATCATCAGCTTGTCGGCGGCAAGCACGCTGATGGCGCCGCGGCCGTCGCGCGTGGTGCGCATGATGTCGGCGATGCGCAGCGCCGGCTCGCCGAAGAAATTCGCGGCACCCTGCTGTTCCAGCACCAGGAGCGTGCGCTGGATGGCGCCCACGGAAGGCTTGGTGACATTGCCGTAGCGCGCGCTGAGCTCGTCGGCACGCTCGGCCATGTTGGCGAGCAGCGCCTGCAGATCCTTCAGATCGAGCAGCAGCAGGCCTTCTTCATCAGCGATGCGGAAGGCGATGTTCATGACACCTTCCTGCGCCTCGGTGAGATTCATCAGCCGCGAGAGCAGCAACGGCCCCATCTCGGAGATGGTGGCGCGGATCGGATGGCCCTGCTCGCCGAACAGATCCCAGAAGATGACCGGGAATTCCTGGAACTGGTAGGGATCGAGCTTCACCTGTTCGGCGCGCTTGACCAGGAAATCCTTGGCCTCGCCCATCATGGATATGCCGGAAAGGTCGCCCTTGATGTCGGCGCAGAAGACAGGCACGCCGGCATTCGAAAAGCCCTCGGCCAGGATCTGCAGGCTGACCGTCTTGCCGGTGCCGGTGGCGCCTGTGACGAGGCCGTGGCGGTTGCCGTAGCGCAGCAAGAGCTCTTCCGCGCGCTGATAGGAATCGTCGGGCTTGCGGCTGGCGCCGATGAAGATGCTGGTCTCGTCAACCATGTCCGGTCTCCGCAATCTGTTCCGCTCAAAGGGCCTCACCCGGAGGTATAGTAACGCGCGTCGCATGCGGCAATGGCCAGTTTCGATTTGGGAGCGGCCCGGAATTTGGCCATTGGCGCTAGTTCCTTAACACAGAAGTTTTGACCGGTTGGTTCGTGTGCGTTGGCAGATCCCAGGCCTTGGCGATTGGCCGAGACGCCTATTGCGGTCGTCATCCACGGGCGGAGCAAGGAGCGAAGCGACGCGCGCAGACCCGAGGATCCATGCCGTTACTTGGAAGCGCCGCGATGGTCCAGAATTCTGCACCGTTGCACACTTCGGTCTCGGTAACGGAATGGATTCTAGGGTCTGCGCGCGTCGCTTCGCTCCTTGCTCCGCCCTAGAATGACGAGGTTCAGGAGCCTCCAGCTCATCGCCGGCGTTGCGCTGACTTACCCCAGACGGACGTTGATAGCCTGCCCGACAAGCCTGCAATGTTTCAAAATCACTGTGTTGAGGAACTTGCGGATTTTGCGCATGTTTGGCAATCGATTGGCTAGCCGAGGGAGAACCCGGGCGGATAACACATTGTGATATCCGGTTCCCGACCTTAGATTGGCTGGACCTCGGCTGATGCGGCCGAGAAGCGAGGAGAGCGATGGGCGCCGACGCCATGACCAGGGATGTCGACCTTCCGAACCCGGACGCCAAGCGTTGGCAGGCACTGGCGGAAAAGGCGCTTGCCGGCGGTTCCTTCGAGGAAAAGCTCGTTTCCCGTTCCGATGACGGCATCCGCATCGAGCCGCTCAGCCAGCGCGCGACGGCCGCCGATCCATGGCCGCGCACAAACCCGGCGGCGCCCTGGATCGTCAGCCAGCGCGTCGACGACCCGGACATCGCCCGGGCCAGCGCGCAAGCGCTGGAAGACATCGCCCAAGGCGCCACCGGCCTGTCGCTTGTCTTCGAGGGCGCGCCGAATGCCTTCGGCTATGGCCTGCCGCGCACTGCGGAAGCGTTGGAACGGGTGCTCGACGGCGTACCGCTCAACCGCGTTCAGGTGCGCATCGACGCCCATCCCTGGAGCCGCGCCGTGGCCGACTGGCTGCTCGCCTTCCTGAGCAAACGCCGCTCCGATCCGACCAAGCTGAACCTTTCCTTCGGTATCGACCCGGCGGCGATCTTCGCCGGCACCGGTCGGCTGCGCACCTCGATCGAGGCGCTGCAGGAATCGATGCCGCAGTCGCTGGCGCATTTCTTCTCGATGGGCGTGCCGGGCGTGCTGCTCGAGGCCGACGGCCGCGTCTTCCACAATGCCGGCGCCACCGAGGCGCAGGAGCTCGGCACGATGATGGCCTCCGTCGTGTCCTATCTCAGGATGTTCGAGAAGGCGCGCCAGCCGCTGGTCTATGCGGCACCGCATATCGGCTTCGCGCTCAGCGTCGACCAGGACCAGTTCCTGTCGCTGGCCAAGGTGCGGGCTTTGCGCAAGCTGTGGGCGCGCATCCAGGAAGCCTGCTCGATCCCGGCCTCGACCGCCAGCATCCATGCCGAGACCTCCTACCGCATGATGACGATGGCCGACCCGGAGACCAACATATTGCGCACGGCGATCGCAGCCTTCGCGGCGGCAACCGGCGGCGCCGATTCGATCTCGATCCTGCCGCACACGATCGCGCATGGACTGCCGGCGGGCTTTTCCCGCCGCATCGCCCGTAACGCGCAGCTGATCATGGCCGAGGAGAGCCATCTCGGCCAAGTCGCCGACCCCGCCAGCGGCTCGGGCGCGGTCGAGGCGCTGACCGACGATCTCTGCGCTGCCGCCTGGGAAGAATTCCAGCGCATCGAAGCCGAGGGCGGCGTGCTCGCCAGCCTGCAGCAGGGCTATATCCAGAACCGCGTGCAGACGGCGGCGGCCAAGCGCAACGGCGCCTACCGGGCCGGCGAGCGCGGCATCGTCGGCACGACGCTCTACCGCGTCGGTACGGAGCGCCCGGTCGAGACACTGCCGCAGGAGCGGCGCCCGGCATTGACGGAGGGCGTCGCGACCTGCGAGCCGCTGTTTCCGGTGCGCATCGACCAGTCGATCGGAGCCGGATCATGATCCCGGATTTCAGCCGGATCGGCTGGTCGGCGCCGCGTCGCGCGCCGGTCGAGCTCAAGGGCCAACGGATGACGCCGGAAGGCATCGCCGTGAAACACCTCTACACGCAAGGCGACCTCAAGGGGCTTGCCAATCTCGACACCTATCCGGGCCTGCCGCCTTTCGTGCGTGGCCCCTACCCCACCATGTATGTCCAGCAACCCTGGACGATCCGGCAATATGCCGGCTTCTCGACGGCAGAGGAATCCAACGCCTTCTACCGGCGAAATCTCGCCGCCGGCCAGAAAGGCCTGTCGGTGGCTTTCGACCTTGCCACGCATCGCGGCTACGACAGCGACCATCCGCGCGTCGCCGGCGATGTCGGCATGGCGGGCGTGGCGATCGATTCCATCCTCGACATGCGGCAGTTGTTCGACGGCATCCCGCTCAACGAGATGACCGTGTCGATGACCATGAACGGCGCCGTGCTGCCGATCATGGCTTTGTACATCGTCGCGGCCGAAGAACAGGGCGTCGCGCAGAAGGATCTCGCCGGAACCATTCAGAACGACATTCTGAAGGAGTTCATGGTCCGCAACACCTACATCTACCCGCCGAAGCCCTCGATGCGGATCGTGTCGGACATCTTCGCCTACACCTCCAGGCACATGCCGAAGTTCAACTCGATCTCGATCTCCGGCTACCACATGCAGGAAGCCGGCGCGACGGCCGACCTTGAGCTGGCCTACACGATCGCCGACGGCATCGAATATGCGCGCGCCGGCGTCGCTGCCGGGCTCGACATCGACCGCTTCGCGCCGCGCCTTTCCTTCTTCTGGGCGATCGGCATGAACTTCTTCATGGAGGTCGCCAAGCTCAGGGCCGCGCGGCTACTCTGGTCAAGCCTGATGCAGAAGAACTTTTCGCCGAAGGACGAGCGCTCGCTGTCGCTGCGCACCCATTGCCAGACTTCCGGCTGGTCGCTGACGGCGCAGGACCCCTACAACAACATCACCCGCACGATGATCGAGGCGATGGCCGCGACGCAGGGGCACACCCAGTCGCTGCACACCAACTCCTTCGACGAGGCGATGGCGCTGCCGACCGACCATTCGGCCCGGATCGCCCGCAACACGCAGCTCATCCTGCAGAAGGAATCCGGCACCACGCGCATGATCGATCCGTGGGGCGGCTCGGCCTATGTCGAGCGGTTGACGCACGATCTTGCGGCGCGGGCGCTCGCCCATATCGAGGAGGTGGAAGGCCTCGGCGGCATGGCGGCGGCGATCGAAAAGGGCATCCCGAAGCTGCGCATCGAGGAAGCGGCTGCCCGCACCCAGGCGCGCATCGATTCCGGCGAGCAAATTCTGGTCGGCGTCAACGCGCACCGGCCGCAGACGGATATCGAAGTCGATGTCTTGAAGATCGACAATGCCGAGGTGAAAGCCAGGCAATTGGCGAAGCTGCAGCGGCTCAAAGGCACGCGCGATGTGGCGGCCCTGGAAAACGCCCTGGCGGCGCTGACGCGTGCCGCCGAGGGCGACGAGAACCTGCTCGAATTCGCGATCCGCGCGGCGCGCGCCAACGCGACCGTCGGCGAGATTTCGCTGGCGCTGGAAAAAGTGTTCGGCAGGCATACGGCTGCGGTCCAGACGATCTCAGGCGTCTATCGCGACGCGCTCGGCGACAACCCGGCACTCGACCGGTTGCAGGAGAAGATCGAGGCGTTCGAAAAGAAATCCGGCGGCAAGCCGCGCATCCTGGTCGCCAAGATGGGCCAGGACGGCCATGACCGCGGCCAGAAGGTGATCGCCAGCGCCTTTGCCGATCTCGGCTTCGACGTCACCGTCGGGCCGATGTTCCAGACGCCGGACGAGATCGCCAAGCTCGCGGTGCAGCACGACGTCGACATCATCGGCGCTTCTTCTTTGGCCGCCGGACACCTGACGCTGATCCCCGAGCTTAAGGAAGCGCTGAAGAAGCTCGGCCATGCCGACATGCTGATCGTCGCCGGCGGCGTCATCCCGCCGCAGGACTATGACGCGGTGCTGGCGGCGGGTGCTGCGGAGATTTTTCCGCCCGGAACGGTGATACCGGAAGCGGCGAACCGGCTGATGGACCGGTTGCTGGCGGACCAGTGAGGGCTTGCCGGTTTGGCTGAAAGGTTGTTCTATGGAAATAGATACAACCATGGCGCGATGATGTTCAAGACGACCCTCCACGGGCTTGATGACGGATCGGGAGCTTTGCTGCTGCCACGCGAAATGCTTGACAGCCTGGACCTTCAGGTCGGTGACGAGCTCCAGATCATCGAAACCGACGATGGCCTCATTCTAAGGCCAATCCGCCATGACAGCTACAAGCGGCAAATGAACGCCGCTCGCGATGTCATGGACAGATACGAGGCTGCACTGCGCAAGCTTTCAACGTTGGCTAACGACTAGTTCCTCGACACAGTGATTTTGAAAGATTGCGGTAGTCGGCGCAAACGTTGGCGATGAGCTGGAGGCTTCTGAACCTCGTCATTCCAGGGCGGAGCAAGGAGCGAAGCGACGCGCGCAGACCCTGGAATCCATGCCGTTACCTGGACCGAGGTGTGCAACCGTGCAGAATTCTGGACCGCCGCGGCGCTTCAAGGTCACGGCATGGATCCTCGGGTCTGCGCGCGTCGCTTCGCTCCTTGCTCCGCCCGTGGATGACGACCGCGATAGGCGTCTCCGCCAATCGCCAAGGCAGGGGACCTGCAACGCACACCAACCAACGGGAATTAATTCTCAGCCTTGTCCGAGAGCTTGACGATCTCCCATTCCTTGCCGTTGACGGCGGCAACATCGCCGACCTTCTTGCCGAACAGCGCCACGGCCATCGGCGAGACATGGGAAATCGAGCCCTTCGACGGGTCGGCCTCGTCCTCGCCGACGATGCGCCAGTGCACCTTCTTGCCGTCGTCGCCTTCCAGCGTGACGCCCATGCCGAAGCGCACCACGTCGCTGCCGGGTTCCGGCACCGAAAGTTCGGCATTCTCGCGCCGCGCCGTCCAGTAGCGCAGGTCGCGGGAAACCACCGCGATGCGCTCGCGGTCACCCTTGCGTTCGGCCTTGGCGAGCATATCACGCAGGTCGGCGAGATTGTCTTCGATCATGGCAAGGCCGCGCTCCGTCACCAGATTGCGGTGCGTGCTGACCGGACGTTCGCCGACGCCGGCAATGGCGTTTTCGCTGTCTTCTTCGCGGGTGAAAGCTCTGCTCATGCAATGAACTTAGGCTTGGCGAGGCGACTGCACAAGCGGTTTGCCGATAGGGCCATCCTGGCACGATTCCTGCGACAGACAGGGCGAAACGCCAGGACCTGTGCCGATGTTGAACAGACGAACGCTGCTTGCCCAGGCCGCCGGCTTCGCCGTCGCCGGCGTCTTTGCCGGCAAGGCATCGGCGAAGTCGCTGCCCGGCATCGAGATGGCCGCGATGCGCGGCTCGATCGATGCCACCGAGATCGGGGTGCAGCCAGGCGCGGTCGACGACCAGAGCAAGGCTTTCGCCAGGATGCTGGCCGAGGCCAGCGACCGCGACCAGCCGGTGTTCCTGCCGCCCGGCACCTATCTCGTCTCAAACCTCAAGCTGCCTGCCCGCGTGCGCCTGTCGGGTGTGCCGGGCGCGACCCGCATCGTCTATGGCGGCAATGGCCATCTGATGATGGCGGAACAGGCCGAGCATATCGAGCTTACCGGCCTCGTCTTCGACGGCAGCAACCGCTGGCTGGCCGACTACACGCAAGGTCTGCTCGACCTGCGCCGCGTCCCCCATCTGACAATCGACAATTGCCAGGTGACCGGTAGCAGCAAGAACGGGCTGGCGCTGGAGCATGCCGTCGGCCGCATCGGCCGCTGCGATATTTCCGGCGCGGCGGATGCCGGCATCTATTCGGTCGAGGCCGGCGGGCTGGAGATTTCCGGCAATACCGTTTCGGATTGCGCCAATGGCGGCATCCTCGTGCATCGCTGGCAGGCGGCGGAGGACGGCACCATCGTCAGCGGCAATCGCGTCCAGAGGATCGGCGCGCGCAGCGGCGGCACCGGCCAGAACGGCAACGGCATCAATGCCTTCCGCGCCGGCAACGTCATCATCTCCGGCAACCTCGTCTCCGACTGCGCCTTCAGCGCGATCCGCGCCAACAGCGCCAGCAATTTGCAGATCACCGGCAACACCTGCTCGCGCTCGGGCGAGACCGGGATCTACTCGGAATTCTCCTTCGAAGGCGCCATCCTCAGCAACAACCTCGTCGACGGCGCCGCCAACGGCATCTCGATCGTCAATTTCAACGAAGGCGGCCGCATGGCAGTCTGCTCGAACAACATCGTGCGCAACCTGACGACGGTCGGCCCATACACCGCCGACCCGCCAGGTTTCGGCGTCGGCATCAGCGCCGAGGCCGACACCACGGTTTCCGGCAATGTCGTCGAGAACGCGCCGCTCTATGGCATGCAGCTCGGCTGGGGGCCGTATCTGCGCAATGTCGTGGCGACCGGCAATATCATCCGCAAGGCCGGAACCGGCATCGTCGTTTCGGTCGTCGAAGGGTCCGGCACGGCCGTCATCTCGGACAATGTCATCGACGGCGCGCAGAATGGCGCCATCATCGGCCAGCGTTGGGCCGATCCGGTGACCGGGGACCTCGCGAAGGCAAGCGACAGCGGCTATGCGCATCTGACCGTCGAGCGCAACAAGGTGAGCTAGGACAGTCAGGTGATGCCGGGGTCGTTTTCAACGATCGCTCGGCTTCTCGCGTTTTATTGGCGGCGACTTATCGTGAGCGACCTCCGGTACGATATCGACCGCCACTTGATCCACGAACCAAGCATGGTCGGAGTGAGTACTCGAAGGCGGAAAATCCAGCGTCGGAAAAGCCTTGTTGATCTTGTTAATGGCCCAGACTAATCCGGACATAACACCGATATAGACCAACACACACGCAAGCATGGCTTTCAGACCCGCATTGTCGGCAACCCAATGCGCTGCCCGCACAGCATAGGCTAAAAGCGCCAAGCCTATAAAAAGAAGTCCGTATAGAAGCCCAAGTGCAATTCGGCGATACGCCGTGCCGTTCCAAGTCTTGAATATGCAGCAATATGCAGCCGACTTTGCTTGCAAAGCTCTGAAACCCGTTAAAAGCAGAGCGTTAAATTTGAGCGACCACAATGTATCGCCAAAGGCATTCGGTCGACTATGAACAGATGCCAACCAAACGCAACAAGGCGGGCTAGACCACAGCCACGATAAAATGCGCCTGGATCTTGGCCGCCACCGCGCCGCGGCCATGTCTGTCGGCGATCGCGGCTTCCGCATAGTCGGTCGCGGACGCCAAGCTACCAGCCTCCCTCGCATCGATCTCATTGCGAAGCAGGGTTCCCTGACAATAGGCGACGGCGGGAACGCGCGGCGAGGATGCCCGACTCTGCTCGGCCCTCGTATCGATCGCCACATCGGAGAATCCGGCGGCGGCCAGATCGCTACGGATCAAGTCCTTGTCGTGATAACCATGCGGCGTGCGCGCCAGGAAGCGCGGCGGATCGTGCGGAAAGATCCTGGCGAGCGCATTCGTCACGTCGTCGGCGAAGATATTCTCCTCGATGCGATCCCAGACGCTGAACAGGAAATGCCCGCCAGGCTTCAGGACGCGCTTTGCCTCGCGATAGGCTGCGGCGCGATCGGGAAAGAACATGGCGCCGAACTGACAACAAACGAGGTCGAAGGCAGCGTCGTCGAAGGGCAGCTTCAAGGCATCTGCCTGGCGCCAGGT
>NZ_RZRX01000157.1:0-14995 GCF_003997405.1 Mesorhizobium sp. M2A.F.Ca.ET.042.01.1.1 | reverse complement strand
TCCGATGCGCTGCGCGACGCCGAGGGCCTGGCGCGCGCCATCCTCGACGGCTCGGAGGCGGCATTCGCGATCTGGCAGCAGCAGCGCGACCTGATCGCCAACCAGATCCTGGATACTACCGACGCGATCGCCGGCTTCGACTGGACGCTCGACGATATCGGCGAGCGGCATCGCCGCTTCAGCGCGGTGCTGAAGGCTGAGGTGCAGGCGCTGGCAGGCCAGCCCATGCCCGGCCGCCGCGCCTCGAAGCCCGAAACCTATCGGGCGCCGGCAAATCAGGACCGACCGCCGGTCGGCGCAAAGATTTCTCGCAACCGAACAGGAGCAAGGCCATGACTGTGCATGTGATAAATGACGGCTGGGTCGGCGTCGTCAGGGGCCGGCCAAAGGTGGGCGCCTTTGCCGAGCGCTCGCGGCGCACGCAGGCGCAGGATATCGACGCCTTCGCCGAGATGACCGGCGACCGTAACCCATTGCATTACGACAAGGCACTGGCCGAGGCGTCGGTGTTCGGCAAGCTCATCGTGCAGGGCGGCGTCACCTCCGGGATCCTGAACGCGGTGGTCGCAGAAGACCTCCCCGGCCCCGGTTCGGTGTTCCTCGAAGTGTCGTGGAAATTCGTCAAGGCGGTCGGCGTCGGCGAGCTGATCACCGGCCGCGTCGAGGTCAAGGAGGTGCGCGCCGACAAGCCGATCACGAAGCTGGAGACGTCGGTGCGCAACGAAGCCGGCGAGCTTTGCCTCACCGGCACCGCGACGGTTTTTACGGTGCCGCTCGCCAAGGGTTGAGGACTTCGCGTATCCGCTTACCTGCCCGCCGTCTCGGCGATGAAAGCGCGAACGTGGTCTATGAACTCCTCGAAGGCGGGTTCGCCTTCGAGCAGGATGTGGTTCTGGCTCTCGAGCTCGATGAAATGCGCGCCGGGAATGCCCGCGGCCATGGTGCGCCCGGATTCGACGGGAGCGACGTTGTCATCGCGCGCGTGCAGCACCAGCGTCGGCACCTTCACCTTTTCCAGCAAATCGCTGACGTCGATCACTGAAAAGGCGCTCTGCAGGCGCCAGGCATCGTCGGGCGAGACAGTACGCAGCATCAGATCGTCCATCCAAGCGAAATGCTCGTGGTGGCGCCGGGGATGAACATGGAGCAGAAGGCCTGGCGGAACATCGGGTTCGGCTTGCCCCAGCTCTCGCGCATCAGCGTCGCCACGGCCTCGCGCGTCGCGATCTCGCCGGCGTCGCCGCGTGCCCGCCAGCCTTTGACGTAACCGCCATAGAGGATCATGCCCGATACTTTCTCGGGATGGCGGATGGCATAGGCGATGGAAACCGCGCAGCTCTGCGACAAGCCGAGCAAGGTGAAGCGGTCGAGCCCTGTAGCCTCGACCACGCATTCGAGGTCAGACACCATGGTCTCGAACGAGATGTCGATGACATGGCGCTTCGACAAGCCGTTGCAGCGTTCGTCATATCGCACCAGCCGATTGTGGCGCGACAGTTCACGCATCCAGTGCCGCCAGATCGGGCTGTCCCAGTCGAAGGTGAGATGCGACATCCAGTGCGCGGCGCGCAGGATCACCGAGCCGCTGCCGGTGCTGGCATAGGCGAGCCTGGTGCCGTCGAGAGCCCGGCAGAATTGCACGGCGCGGCCGGGATCCTGCGGTAACGCAGCGGGTTTCGACGGCGGCGGCGGCGTGGGGGAGCAGACTGCGGCGCGCGGCCGGTTGCCTGAGCGGCAGCCGACCGAACCTTCTCCTCCAGCGCCTCGGTCTCGGCGGCGAGGCCGGCGTCGTCCGGCAGGAGGCGGCGCAAGCGCCGGGCGAAGGGCAGCGCCCGTCGCGGCTCATTGGCCAGACGCTCAACCAGCTCGCGCAGGATGCCAAGCTCGACGATCTCCACCTCGCTGGCGATGGCCTGTCGCCAGGCTTCATAGTCGAAGCAGCGCTCGAGCGAGAGGTCGGCGAGAAAGCCGCCGCGGATCGAGGCCAGGACGGCTTCAAGCTCGTCGGTCGGGTGTGACGAAAGGTCAGCCTTCACCAGCGGCGCCAGCTGCGCATAGTCCGTCGCGATGTTCAGCACGACGGACTATGCGGTCGGCGCTCAAAGCGGATTCGTCGGCGGCCAGCACCTGGCGGATCTTGGAGAGGCTCCAGCGCAAGGCGCCGCGCGGGTCGTCGGGAATGTCCCAGAATATCTCGCATAACCGCTCGCGCTGATGCTGCCTGGCGGTGACGGCGAGGTAGGCAAGCAGCGCCCGCGTCTTGCGCGACGGCCAGCCGCTTAACCTGCCGCCGTCGCGCGTTACCTGAAAATCGCCAAGCACGCGCAGCTCCAGCCTGTGCTGAGGGCCGTTCATGCGTTCACGCGCTTGTCGATCGCCATGGTCCTCTTCGGCCGAGGGCGCCGCTGCGAAGGGCAGCCAATAGCAAAAATGGCTAATTTAGGAAAGCTTGGCGGTTCGAGGCAGCAGCAGCTTCAATCGTGAGAGCCTGAGGCGCGCGAGGCGCCGCGCCGGGTTGTGAAAGGCTTCCAGGCCGGCCTCGACCAGGAAGGCCAGCGTCATCAACTCGATCAGGAATTCGTCCACCGCGTCGAAAGCGGCGCGTGAGCCGGCAGCGAGATGCTTGAGCAGAGCGCGAGCTTCCTCGACCGCGTCGGCGCTGCCGGTGTCGATCAACGCTTCGAGCCTGGTGAAGCAGTCCATGCCGATTTTCTCCGCCCCGCCAAGGCGACAGATCGACTTGGCGGCGGAGACATCCACATATGTTAAGCGAGCTGCTTTGGGGCCTGCTCACGCCTTGGATGGAACCGCCCTTGGCTTGATGACCGTTGCCAGCACGACACCGACGACGATGAAGGCCGCGCCGATCAGATCGTAATCATGCAGGCTCTCGCCGAGCAGCAGATAGGCGAGGATGGCGACGAACAGCGTCTGCAGATAGAGCAGCATGCTTGCCCGGCTGGCGCCCAGCGTCTCGACGCTTTTGTTGTAGAGATAATACATCAGCGCGCCGCCGGGGCCGGCCAGATAAGCGAGCGCGAGCAGGCCATTGCCGTTCAGGGCGGAGCGCTCGTCGTTGAATATCTCCCAGAGATGGAACGGCAGCGCCACCAGCGCGCCGGCGCCGAGCAGGAGGACCACCAACGGCAGAAGCTCGAGGCCGAATTTGGAGCGGCGCAGCAGCACCGTGTAGAGCGCCCAGCAGAAGGCGCTGCCGACGATCCACAATTCGCCGATGTTGAAGCGCAGTTGCACCAGCGCGCCGATATTGCCATGCGCGACGATGACCAGCATGCCGGCAAGTGCCGCAACCGCGCCGAGCGCTTTCCAGAGGCCGAGCGGTTCGCCCAGCACCAGGCGCGCCAGCACCATGGTCATGATAGGCGACATCGCCATGATGATGCCGGCCGTGGTCGCGTCGGTGTCGTTCAGTCCACGGTAGATCATGCCCTGGCAAAACGTCAGGCCGATCGCGCCGACGGCGACGATCTCAAGAGGCCGGGATTTGAGAAGCGCCAGCATGGCGCCGTGATGGCGGTGCACGATCGGCAACAGGATGGCAAAGGCGAGCAAGAGCCGCCAGAAGCACAACCCCCAGGGCGGCATTTCCGGCGCCACCCATTTGGCCGCGATATAGACGCCGGCCGAAAGCAGCCAGCACAAGACGGCGGTCGGATAGCCGCCTAGCGAGGGTATCGAGATCGCGGCAGATTGCTCCGCTGGATGCGCTATCGGTATCGCCTGCATCGCATGCCCCCGTTCGAGAACGTCAGCCCAGACGTAAGCGGCAGTCTACCTCATCCCGGGGTTGTCACATATGGCCGGCGATGGAGGACCACCGTCCAAAGATCAGTGCGATGTGTCACCGGCCGGATGCAGACGATCCCAGGCCGAGCCGACGCGGCCATTGAACTGCGTTGCGAAGCGTTCGGCCTCGATGTCTTCGAGGCCGTCGTCGACCAGAGCCTCGATGCTTCGCCGCAATAGAGCGAGCTGCATCTGCCGCGCATGACTCCGGTCGGTTTCGCGCATGATGGCCGTGACGTGATAGGCCACGACCGGCTGGCCGAGACAGGAGAGAAGCGCTCCCGACCCCGCCGTCGCCGCAGTGACTGCTTCCTCTATATTCATGCCGGCGCTCCTCATCAAAGATGCTGGGCGCCTCCCCGGCAGATGGCGGCGATGGCGCCGCTTCTGTTCTAGTTCCGGCGTCGCGAGACCATCGCTCGCGGCCAGACTCAAGTATCCTCCAGAACACTATTGAAGGCGACCGGATAGTTAATTGATGGTTAACGCGAACGGTCGCATCTTAGACGTTCGGCCTCGTCAAAACGCACCGGTCAGTGCCCGGGAATGTTGCGCTCGGCCGATGGCGCGAGGCTCTGCGAACCAGGTACCGAAACCGGCGCGCCGTGAAGCACCCAGTCGGCGGCGATCTGGCCGATGACCGGGGCGAGCTGGATGCCGTAGCCGCCGGCGCCGGCGGCGGTGATCAGCGTGGGCTCCGAGGCATCGATCGGCCCGACAAACGGGCGATGGTCGGCCGTCACCGGATAAAGGCCCGCCCAGCCCCGGCCGAGCCGCGCGCCAGGCAGGTCGGGCACACGTTCCAGAAGCAGCTCGGCCAGATCGACCTTCGACTGCTCCTCGCACTGGTCGTTGTAATTGTCGGGATCTTCCGGCGCGATCGACTTCACCTTGTGGATCTCGGCGATCAGCTCGCTTGGCTTTTCGTGGCGGAAATTGAGGCCGCTGCCTTCGCCGTTCACCAGGTCCATCACCATCGGCATGGTGTAACCGAGCGGCTCGTCGAGATGGATGACGACGGCCTCGTGGCGCTCTGGCCAGATGTGCAGGCGCTGGCCGAAAAGCGCTGCGACCTGCGGCGCCCAGGCGCCGCCCGCATTGATCACGACATCGCAATCCATCGGGCCATGACTGGTCTCCAGCGTATAGCCGCCCGACCGCCGTTCTACGCCAAGCAGCTTGCGGTACTGGCGGATCTCGCCGCCCTTGGCGCGCACGATGCCGGCCAGGAAATTGCACATTTCGTACGGATCGAGGAAGCCGTTGTCGGGTCCGAACAACCCGCCTTCGAGTCCGTCGGGATTGATGTGCGGCACGAGGTCCCGGAGCTCGTTGGCGCGGATCAGGCGCGACCTTAAGCCCGCCTCGCCCTGGATCTCGACCGATCTCGCGAACAGCGCCATCTGCGCTTGCGTGCGCGCCAGCCGCAGATAGCCGATATGGTTGAAGCGAAGCCCCTCGCCCTCCCATTGGCGGAACCGGCGCAGCGAATGGACGCGCAGCATGATCTCGAACGGATCGGTCAGCTGCGATCCGACGACGCCGACGGACCGGCCGCTCGACCCCGACGCGATCGACTGCGCTTCGAGCACCGTGACGCGCGCGCCCTGCTCGACGAGGTTAAGCGCCGTGCACATGCCCAGCGTGCCCGCGCCGATCACCACGACATGAGGAGAAGCTGTCATCTGCGGCCTGCTTTCACGACTGCGCGGCGATGTCGCCCAGGGTCTCGTCGATCGCTTGAAGGATGGCGCCGGCTTCCGCCTCGGTCATCGGCGTCGACAAGGCGAACAGGCCGTAGCTGGCGGAGAGCACGCCACGGTCGAGCAGGCCCTTGTGGAAGGCGTCGGACTTCGCGCGCTCGGCCTGGCCCGGATAGACGGACCGGTAATCCGTGACGGGGTGCGAGGTGAAATGAACCTTGAACAGCGAGCCGAGGCCGACACATTGGCCGGCAAGACCGTGCTTTTCGAACGAGGCGGTGATCCCGTCGCGCAGGAACGCGCCGAGACGATCGAGATGGGCGAAGCTCTCCTTCGTCAGCGCCCGCATCGAGGCAAGGCCGGCGCGCATCGTCACCGGATTGGCGGTGAAGGTGCCGCCATGCGGAAGTGCCGGCTTACCGGCGGTTGGATCGAACACCGCCATGATGTCGGCGCGCCCGCCGACCGCGCCGACCGGAAAACCGCCGCCGATGATTTTTCCGAGCGCCGTCAGGTCGGGCTCGATGCCCCACAAGCCTTGCGCGCCGGACCATCCCAGGCGAAACGAGATGACCTCGTCGAAGATGACCAGCGCGCCCGCCGCATGGGCGATCTCGACCATGGCCTGAAGGTAATCCCGGCGCGCCGGAATGAGGCCGGCGCGGTTGGGCATCGGGTCGATCAGCACGGCCGCGATGCCGTCGCCCTCGGCGGCAAAGACGGCGCGCAAGGCCTCGGTGTCGTTGAAGGGCACGGCGATCACGTCGTCCAGCACGCCGCGCGGCGTGCCCTTGGCGTAGGCCGTCGACCTCGGCAGGTCACCCCAATTGGCCGGCGAGGAATCCAGGCTCACTTCGGCGAAATCATAGGAGCCGTGATAGGCGCCCTCGATCTTGACGATCTTCGGCCGCAAGGTGAAGGCGCGCGCGCCCTTGATCGCCATCATCACGCCCTCCGTGCCGGAGTTGGTGAAGCGGACCTGATCGACCGAGGGCAGCCGCTCAACCAGGAGCTCGGCAAGCTCGATCTCGCTCAGCGTCGGGGCGCCGAAGGCGGTGCCAAGCGGCAGCTGCCCGGCCACGGCCGCGGTGACGTCGGGATGGGCATAGCCATGGATCATCGCGGTGAAATTGTTGATGCAGTCGTAATAGACATTGCCGTCGACATCCCAGACCCTGCAGCCCTCCCCGCGTTCGGCATAGATCGGGAACGGGTCGATAAAGACCGTGGTGCGCGTGTTGCCGCCCGGCATCACCTTCCTGGCGCGCTCGAACAGGGCTTTCGATCCGGGCATGGCGTCGGGATAATGCGGCATGGCTCTCCAAGGCGACTTAGAAGGCTGAAACGGCGACGCAATGGCCGCTCGTCACGAAGCTACGGTTCGTTTGCGCGCCGGCGCAATCGGCCAGGCCGGGCATGCGAGGCGACCAGCGCGTGAATGCGAAGACATGATCTCGCTTTGAGCGTCCGACGCTGGTCAACGGCCGTCGACAAGTTCCACATCGGAACGACCAGGCTCGACATCTAGTCCATTTGGATGATGCTACGTACGTCGGAAGACGTATCCGGTATAAAATGGCGAAGCAATTCTAAACAAGGCAATTTTTTCACGGTTGTTTATTCACTTCAACTTGAGGCAGACTGTTACAAGGAAAAATCTCAATCTACGCACGCGCAGTCACTTTGGCGTGTTTCTTGAGCACCGCGAGGAGTGCCTAGCAAACAGAGGACCCTGGCCAGTGACACTCACACATGGATCTTACGAGGAGTTCGACACGCGCCCGGCATGGGTTCGCTTCAGCGTGCGCCACTGGAGGTGGAGCGCCGTTCCGGTATGCATCCTCCTCCTGGCGGCGATATCTCCCGCAGACAACGGCGCCGAAATGCAGCAGCAGATCGTTGCGGCGCGGAGTGAACTGGCGTCGACAAAGGCCCAGTTGGACCTAAGCCAGCACGCCGAGCGTACGGCGAGCGCGCAGGCAAAGGTGTTGGCCGGCACTTCCGCGGAGCAAGCAAAAGCCTTGAATGAGGCGAACCAGAGCAACGAGGCCCTCAAACTCGATCTGGAGGCGGCGCAGCGCGTCATCGAAGGCCTGAAAGCACAAGCCATTTCCTCGAACGAAGCACGCAACGCCATGGAAGCATCCCTGGCCGAGGCGAACCAATCGCTCGCCGATGAGCGGCACAAGGTGGAGCAATCCGAGCAAGAACTCGCCATGGCCCGCCAGGCCGCCGACGCCGAAAAGAAACGCGCAGATTTGGCCGTGGCCGAGCGAGCCACCGACCTCCAGCTGGCGGTCGCTGCCGCAAAGCATGCCAACGAAGCATTGGACCTGGAACGTGCCCGCGCGGTTTCGGCCGCAAGCGATCTCGACGGTACCCGTCGGGAAAGAGACGTGGCAAAGCAGGCATCCGCCGACTTGAGCGCAGCATTGGAGCAAGCGCGTCAAAAACTGATCGATATGTCCGTTGCCCTTACCGCTGCGCGAAAGGCGATCGACCTGGTCAACGCGCAAGGTGCGCGTCGCACAGCACAAATAGAGCGCGCACCCAGCACGCGTTCCACCGCAGTTTCCCTTACCGGCCAGGATGGCAAACTTGTCGGTCAAACAGGCTTGCAGGGCAAAAGCAAAGCGAAGATGGCAGGATCACCGAAACGGGATCTGGCGGCGACGACGATTAGGCTCCCCGACGCCTTGCTGCCGCTCCCACCTCAATGACCATCGCCAGGAACACAATTGGGTTAACACGAACGCATGCCGCAGGAGGGTCCCGAAATGGGCAAATACGTGGCAGTCGCCATGATGATCGCAGTCGCTACCGGACCGGCGGCGGCCCTTGATATCGGTGGTGGCGGCAAGATCGGCGGCGTTGGCGTTGGCGCTGGAGTGGGCGCCGGATCGCAAGGTGTTTCCGCAGGGGTGGGGGCAAGTGTCGGTGGTGCGGGCGGCGCAAGTGTTGGCGCGTCAGCGGGCACAGGAGGCGTGAGCGTTGGTGCGTCAGTGAGCGCAGGTGGGACGAGTGTCGGCGCGTCCGCGAACGCTGACACAGGGTCAGTCGGCGCGGGCGTTTCGGTTGGCAGTGCTTCTCCAGGCGGCGTAAGCGCAGGCGTTTCGACAGGGACCGCCACGTCAGGCACCACGGACGCCGCGCCCCCCGACGACCCCGCCGTTTTCTTTGCCAAAAGCGCAAAAACCGCGGTCAGCCTGCCATCCGTCCTCAAGCCTTCCCGTACAGGTGGCGGCGGGCGGTTTGCGACGGGCTATCCCTTTGCGCCCCTGCTGAAAGCGATGCCGGGCACGCCGACCAATGTCGTGAGCGCGTGCCGTGCGGCGATCGTAGCGGCCGCGAGGCCCCTTGGCGCTGTGCGCGTATACGCGGTCAGCGCCGGTCCGATGCGCCAACGCAAAGCCGGTCAGGCGGCGCCGATCGAGGTGCGGATAAATTATGCGCTCCCAGGTGGCATCCAGGTGCGGCAAGCGAAAGTCATCTGTCACCTCGATGCGACGAGAAAGGTGATCGCGGTAACGTAGCAACCGGCCGTCAATGGCCTGGAACACCGGTGGAGTTGCCCGCTTTACCGAGATCGTCCACAGGGCCTGCTACTTGGCACCGCTACCGGCAACGTCATTCGCCACTGTCCGGTTCGGGTGCCTGAGATGGGTCGGCGTGATGCCGGTCTGCTGGCGGAAGACGCGGCTGAAATGGCCGGCATTGGGGAAGCCGCAGCGATAGGCGATCTCGCCGATGGCGAGGTCGCTGCCTTCCAGCAGCGATTTGGCGTAGTGCACCCGCAGCGCCAGGTAGGCGGCCATCGGGCCGATGCCGAGCTCGGCGCCGAACAGGCGCTCGAGCTGGCGGCGCGAGCAGTTCATCCTGGCGGCGATCTCGGCGACCGAGAGTGTCTCCTGCAAATTGCTTTCCATCAGGAGCAGCGCCCGCTTCACCGCGCGGCTCGCGGCGGCCGGAAAAAGGTCGCCGACCGGCTGCACGTCGCGGCTGGAGCGGATGCGGTCGAGCACCAGGATCTTGGCCGCCTTCTCCGCCGCCTTCTGGCCGATGAACTGCGAGACGAAATAGCCGGCGAGGTCGGCGGCGCCGGTGCCGCCGGCGCAGGTGGCGCGGCCCCTGTCGACGGAATAGAGGCTGTCTGCATGCGCGCTCACATCGGGGAACTCGGCGCGGAAATCCTTGATGTGGAACCAGCTGACGGCGGCGCTGTAGCCGTCGAGCAACCCGTAGCGCGCCAAAACGAAGCTGCCGGTGCAGAGCGCGGTGAGCGGCACGCCTTTCTCGGCGGCGCGCATCAGGAACGCCTCCTTTTCCGAACTCAGCCCGCGGCTGGTGTCGAGCAGGCCGCCGACCACCACGACATTGTCGAAATCCTCCGGATTGCCGATCGCCTTGGTCGGCAGCAATTCAACGCCGCAGCTGGCGCGGATCGGCAGGCCGCGCTCGCCGACGATCTCCCAGTCGAACTCGACCCGGCGGCTGCGGTCGCCCTCGTCGCCGGCGAGCCTCAGCGTGTCGATGAACAGCGACAGCGGCGAGAGCGTGAAATCGCGCACCAGGAGAAATGCGAACTTTTTAGCCATCTGCTTCCGGGATCGTCCATCGTTCGGCCGCAGCTTATGCGGAAATCCTTGCGGCGAGCCCTCTGAATACGACGCGCATGAGGTCGCAACACCACTCTGGCGCGAGGCAGCGGTCTAGCGCCGCTCGGCGGCGCGGCTCAGCAAGGTGACAACGAAGCGCCCCAGGACGATCCCTGCGACGCCCGCCGCCGCCTTGAGCAGGCCATCGACAAAACGCGCGTGCCGGCCAGGGTCGAACAGCTGCAGGACCTCGAGAACGCCGGCCACCGCGCAAACGAACAGCACGGTCTGCGTCACGCGGGACGGGAACCCGAGCGCCAGGGCCACCCCCAGCAGGACGTAGGCCAAGGCGCGCTCGATGTTGGGGTCGCTCAAGCGTGGCCGCAGTTCGATGGGCGACAGCGTCGCAAAGGTGATGAGAGCCAGCAGGGCGAGCGCGGCGAGACGGGAAATGGAGGTCATGCCCGCTCTTACAGGCCGCAGGCCGCGATAACAATATTGCCGGCGCCCGGCCGCGGCTTGGTCCGCCCACACCGGCGGCGCCATGCCTTCCCGGCGATGCCATCAAACCGGGACGGCATCAGCGCCCTTGCCCGGCAGCGGGCGTCCGAAATCCTTCCCGCCGTTCAGCGATGCCCGATACGCCATCGGCGACTTGCCGCTGACGCGTTTGAAGGCGTTGCTGAAGGCGCTTTCGGACGTATAGCCGAGCGTGCGGGCGACGACGGCCACGGGCGTCCGCTCCTCGCGCAAGGCGCGCTCGGCAAGGCGCATGCGCCATTCGGTCAGATAGGCCAGCGGCGCGACGCCGGCGACCGTCCTGAAATGGACGGCGAACGAGGTGCGCGACATGGCGCAGGCTTTCGCCAGTTCCTCCAGATGCCAGGCGCGGGCCGGATCGCCATGCATCAGGCGCAGTGCCGGCGCGATGCGCGGCTCGGCCAGCGCCTTGAGCCAGCCGGCGGGCATCAGGCTCGCTCTGTCGAGATGCGAGCGCAGGATCTCGATGAAGAGCAGTTGCGTCAGCTGCGCCGAGGCGAGCTCAGCGCCGGGCTGGCCGGCGTCCCTTTCCTCGATCAGCCGGTCGAGCAGCCAGCGGAAGATGGCCGCCTGGGGCGACGCCGCGCGCGTGTGGATCCATGGCGGCAACAAATCCGCCAGCAGCCCGCCGCGCGCCGGATCGAGCAGGACATGGCCGCCGATATGGGCGAATTCCGAGCCGTCGCCGAGCGTCGCCAGCGTGCGGCCGGCGCCGGTGAACAGGCTCATCGCGTCGACCGGTGGAACGCCAGGGTCGCTGGCGAGCACGAAGCTGCGCCGCGCCGCCAGCAGCCCGACATCGCCGGTTTCGAACCGGAAGGGTTCTGGCTCACCTTCGAGGGTGACCCAGCAGCTGCCCTTCACCACGGCGAAGAACTTGATCTTGTCGCGGCCGGGGAAGCTGATCGCCCACGGGCCGCCGGCGGTGAAGCCGCCCGTCACGACCGCCTCGGCATTGGTGAGCGTGAGAACATCGGAGAAGGGATCGACCGTCATTTCCGTACTCTCGCGCAGGAAACGCGGATTTTCAAGCATTCACAGTACAGAAGCGCCGTCCTACCTACCCCCCTATCGAACGCCACGCGATCGCATGCGGCGCTCCCTTCTGAACCTTCGAGGCATGATATGACCGACAAACTCGTCCTGGTGACCGGCGGCACCGGCTTCATCGCGCAACACTGCATGCTGGCGCTGCTGAACGCGGACTACCGCGTGCGCACGACCATCCGCTCGCCAGGGCGGGAAGCGGAGGTGCGCGCGCATCTCAAGGTCGGCGGCGTCGATGCGGGCGACCGCCTCTCCTTCGTCATCGCCGATCTCACCGACGACCGAGGATGGGCGGAAGCGGCGGCCGGATACGCCTATGTGATGCATGGCGCCTCGCCGACGCCTTCCGGCGACCAGACCCGCGAGGAGGATTGGATCGAACCCGCCGTCAACGGCAATTTTCGCGTGCTCAGGGCCGCGCGCGACGCCGGCGTCAAGCGCGTGGTGCTGACATCGGCCTTCGGCGCGATCGGCGTCGGCCACAAGCCGGATCACCGGAGGCCCTTCGACGAAACCGACTGGAGCGACCTGACCGGCAATGTCGCGCCCTACCAGAAATCGAAGACGCTTTCCGAGCGCGCCGCCTGGGATTTCGTGGCGCGTGAAGGCAACGGGCTGGAGCTGGCGGCGATTAATCCGGTCGCCGTCTACGGGCCGGTGCTGGGCGCCGACTATTCGCACTCGATCAGGCTGATCGCCAACATGCTGGAGGGCCAGCCGGGATGCCTCAATGTCAGTTCCTGCTGCGTCGACGTGCGCGACGTGGCGGACCTGCATCTGCGCGCCATGACCGATCCGGCCGCCAAGGGCGAACGCTTCCTCGCAACCGTGGGCGAAAGCATGTGGATGGTCGAGATCGCTGAACTGCTGCGGCAGCGGCTGGGCAAGGCCGCCGAAAAAGTGTCGACGCAGGTGTGGCCCGACGAGCAGGTGCGCATCGCCGCCGAAACCAACGCGCAGCTCAAGGGCGTGGTGCCGCTGCTCCACTACGACATGAGCGCGACGGGCAGGAAGGCCGAGCGCCTGCTGGGCTGGACGCCCCGCTCGCGCGAGGAGGCGATCATATCCTGCGCCGAGAGCCTGATCCGGCTTGGCCTGCTGCGCGGCTGAGCTTCCTTGAACGGCGCGCTGGGCCGGTGCATGTTGCCCCCGCGCGCTTTCGGCGAACCGCCTGGAGCCGCGATCCTCGGACGAAACCAGCGGAGCCATCGGGCGATGACGACCATCCATCAATTCGCCGTGTCGGAGGGGCAGGAATGGGTGCTGCCGGTCGATGACGACGCTTACGAGGAATTCTTCAGCCTCGATGGACGCTCGCTCAAGGGCTGGAAGCCGCCGGTGATGCGGCGCGCCGAGGAAGGCGAGCGCCTCTATTCCGATTTCCCCTGGCTCGGCGAGCACGCGCCGCTGTTGCGTCGGCCGGCCGTCGAGGCGCTGGCGGCGGCGTTGCGGCCCTATGGCGAGCTTGTCGCGCTGCGTGGCGAGGAGGTCTGGCTGTTCAACGTCACCCATGTGATCGACGCGCTGGACGAGGCGCGCTCGCGCATCGTGCGGTTCGACGGCGGCGACATATTGGCGATCGAGCGCTACGCCTTCGACGCGGAGAAGATCGGGAGCGCGGAAGTGTTCAAGCTGCCGATGCGGGCCCTCCCGGTCTTCGTCAATGACGTGTTCGTCGAGCGGGTGCGCAAGGCCGGGTTGCGCAATGTGTCGTTCGAGCCGGTATGGACATCCGGAACGGCGGTCGATTGAGGCGAATAACAGTTTTGCGGTTTGTGGCGGAGACGGCCAAGCACCAACGCCGGCGCCGCCCCTCATCCGCCCTTCGGGCACCTTCTCCCCGTATAGTGACGGGGAGAAGGAATGCCTGGCCCGGCCTCTGGGCGCATCTGGAGCATGGCTCTGGCCCAACCCGCACATGCACGAACGGGATGGCCATTATAACCAGACGCTTTATAACGGTCGCTGACAAAGCGATCACCAAGGGGAGACGATGCGTTACATACGTCCGCTTTCAATAGAAGATGCCGTTGGCGAGCTCGCCAAGGCGGTAGGACCGGCCGCCATCCTGGCCGGAGGCAGCGACTTGCTGGTGAGGATGAAGGGCGGCTTCATCGAGCCTGAGCTGATCGTCGACATCAAGCGCATAGGCGGCCTGGCCGACATCACGGAAACGGCTGACGGATTCCGCATCGGCGCCGCGGTGCCCTGCGCGGTGCTGGGCGAGAACAAGGCGGTGCGCAAGGCGTGGCCGGGCGTGGTCGAGGCCGCAAACCTGATCGGCTCCAAGCAGGTGCAGGGCCGCTGCACCATCACCGGCAATCTGTGCAACGCCTCGCCCGCCGCCGACAGCGTGCCGGCGCTGGTGGCGGCCGGCGCCAAGGCGGTGGTCGCCGGGCCTTCGGGCAAGCGCACCATTGCCGTCGAGACCGTGCCAACGGGACCGGGCCGCACCTCCTTGGCCAAGGGCGAGATCATCGAGGCGATCCTGCTCGACAAGCGTCCCGAGCATGCCGGCGATGCCTATCTGCGCTTCATTCCGCGCACCGAAATGGACATCGCGGTGGTGAGCGCCGGCGTGAACCTGACGCTGGACGATCACGGCGCGATCAAGACGGCGCGCGTGGCGCTGGGCGCTGCGGCACCCACCGTGCTTCTGGTCGAGGAAGCGGGCCAGGTGCTGGTCGGCTCGAAGCTCGACGAGGCAACGCTGGAGCGACTGGCGAAGATCTGTTCCGGCGCCTGCCGGCCGATCGACGACAAGCGCGGCACCATCGAATTCAGACGGAAAGTGGCGGGCGTGCTGGCAAGGCGCGTCGCGGCAATCGCCTACAAGCGTGCGGGAGGCAAATAATGGCTGGTGTAGCTGTATCAACCACGATCAACGGCGATGCCGTCGAATATCTCTGCCAGCCCGACGAGACGCTGCTGGAAGTGCTGCGCGACCGGCTCGGCCTGACCGGCGCCAAGGAAGGCTGCGGCACCGGCGACTGCGGCGCCTGCAGCGTCATCGTCGACGGCCGCCTGGTCTGCTCCTGCCTGGTGCTGGGCGCGGAAGCCGAAGGCCGCAAGGTCGAAACCATCGAAGGCATGGCGCATGGCGACCAGCTGCATCCCCTGCAGCAGAAGTTCCTGGAGCATGCGGCCCTGCAATGCGGCGTCTGCACGCCGGGCTTCCTGATCGCGGCCAAGGACCTGCTGGAGAAGAACCCCTCGCCCACCGAGGAGGAAATCCGCTTTGGGCTGGCCGGCAACCTGTGCCGCTGCACCGGCTATGACAAGATCGTGCGCGCCGTCCAGGAT
>NZ_RZRX01000156.1:0-15044 GCF_003997405.1 Mesorhizobium sp. M2A.F.Ca.ET.042.01.1.1 | reverse complement strand
ACCTCATGCAGGTTGATCTTCTGCGAGCCGAACAGAAGCGCGGTCGGCCGGTTCGCCTCATCCAGGCGCCGCATGCCGAGCACGCGCTGGTAGAATGCACAGGTCGCTTCGACCGAGCGAACCGTCAGCACGAAATGGTCGATCCCGGCAATCATTTTGGCTTCCTTTCTTGCACGTCGTCACCCCGAAACCGCTGCGCACCTTCTGATGACATGCATTGATAACATTGTGGCCAGCTTTACGACACGGAATGCTCGCGAGGCCGAGCATGGCCGCCAAGCTCTTTCCGCACGTTCCGGTCGGGCACGAGTTGCGAGGTAGGAAGGCAAACGCAGATCAAAGTTTCACTGGAACCGCGTTGCGGCTATTTTGGCGGCAATGGTTGCGCCGCCTTTCGTTTTCGGACCGTTTGTCTTCGCCCCCGGCCTTGGAGAGCTGCTGCGGGACGGCAAACCGATCGCGCTGGGTCAAAAGGGCGCTGCGCTCCTTGAGGCGCTGCTCAAAGCTGAGGGCGGTGTCGTCAGCAGGCAAGAATTGATGGATAGCGTGTGGCCTGGCATGGCGGTGGAGGAGGGAAACCTCACCGTCCAGATCGCCGCCCTGCGTAAGCTGCTTGGAGTCGACCCGAACGGCCGCGAGTGGATCGCGACTGTTCCGCGGATCGGCTACCGCATGGTGACTTCGAGGCGTGGCGAGGACATGGTTGCGCTTCCCGCACAGCCGGCACTTGCCGTGCTGCCCTTCGAGAACCTTGGTGGCGATTCCGAGCAGGACTGGTTCGCCGACGGCGTGGTCGACGACATCATCACCGCGCTCAGCCGTTTCAAAAGTTTCGCGGTGATCGCCCGTAACTCCTCATTCGTCTACAAGGGCCGGGTCGTAGACGTGCGGCAAGTGGCGAAGGAACTCGATGTCCGCTACGTCCTCCAGGGCAGCGTGCGGCGTTCGGGCGATCGGCTCAGAATCACGGCCCAATTAATCCAAGGGAGCACCGGCGCGCATCTGTGGGCGCAGAACCTCGATGGCGCCCTCGACAACGTGTTCGATTTCCAGGACAGGATCACGGAGGCGGTCGCAACTGTGGTTGGGCCGGAGATCGAATGGGCCGAGATCGAACGTTCGCGGCGGGAGCGGCCCGGAAGCATCGCCGCCTATGACGTCTATCTTCAGGCACGGGCCAAGATCCTGTCGGAATCCAAACGCGGGAATGCAGAAGCCTATGCCCTTCTGACACAGGGTCTCGCACTTGAGCCGGACAATCCCCAATTCCTGGCCCACGCAGCCTGGGCGCTAGAACATCGCATCACGATGGGGTGGCCGCCCTTCGGACCCGACGACAGGGAAAGATGCGCAGACTTCGCCCGGCGCGGGCTGGAACATGCGGCCGGCGATGCGATAGTGATGACGCATTGCGCCATGGCGCTGCTTCAGGTCGTCAGAGACTACGACTGGGGCATGGCCGTCCTTCAATCCGCGGTTGACGCCAACCCCAACAACCTGACGGTCGTCACTTCGGCGGGCGTTGGTCATCTCCATTGCGGGAGCGTCGAGGACGCGCTCGTCTGTTTCCACCGAGCGAACCGGCTGATGCCTCGCGACCAAATTGCGCATATAGCGCTTTGCGGAATTGCCCATGCGCATGTCATTCTCGGTAACTATGAAGAAGCGCTGGCGTCGGCTTCCCGTGCGCTGGCCCGCAATCCGAACTTCGACGCCTCGCTCTGGATGTTGGCCGCTGCCAGCGCCTATCTCGGGCGCATGGACGAGGCCCGCCGATTTGTCGAGGCGCTGAGCAAGCTCTCTCCAGGCGTTACGATCGCGACGATCAGAGCGGGCCAGCCTGCCATGATCCCGGAGCGGATCGGCGTCGTGCTTGAAGGGCTGCGCCTGGCCGGCCTTGAAGAGGGATAATATCTGATAGCGCACCGGCGCGGGAATTGCTCGCGCGGGCAGCCTCGGGTTTCTCATATCTTTTTAGAACTTTTTACACTCGGCCAAAGGAGCTAAATCGTCCTCTAGCGCAAAGTGCCCCTCGTTAGCTTCAGCATTGAACCGAGGGGCTCAAATGTCACCGTTGATGATCGTCTCGCTCGATCAAGGCAGGATCTACGGGCAAAAACCTTCTGTGGATGAGTTGCATCGGCAGCTCATGGCGACCGGATTGGCGCAAGGTGGCTCGTTGCTCGCTGGAGCCATGCTTGTACCCGGCCGAGCCGCGTCCCGGCTTTTCATCGCACTACTGTCCAGGTTCCGCGAAACAGTCACTGGCTTCGCGCACCCTTGCAACCGGCCTCCTCAAAGGAGCGGCGAATATAGATTGTCCGCCGGAGCGCCTCCCCGTCGGAAATGACCGGCCGCGCCAAGCCAGCCCTCTCCTGCCCATTCTCTATCTGACTTTGTCCTTAGCGCGACCCGGCCGATAGACGCGGTCATGCATCGCTGGAGGAAATGCCATGAGCCTGGTGAATGCGAGCGGATTTCAGGCCGGGTTGGCGCTCGGCACGGCTTCGATGGCTTCGATCGGGCCGAACAATCTGCTGATTATCCGCGAGGGTCTGCTGCGCGGGCGCGCCATGTTCGTTGCGAGCCTGGTGTGGGGCACCTATGCCGCCCTGATCGCGGCCTCATGCCTGTTGGGCGGCTTGAGCGCCCAGTTCGATCCCGCTTTCCGCACCACGCTCTCCTGGATTGGCCTGGCGGCAGTGGCATGGTTCGCGCTGCAATCTTTCCGCGCCGCCTCGGCGGCCAAATGTGTCGAGGATCATTCCGGCAAGAGCGAGAGCGACCGCTCCTGCGTCGCCCGCGTCATGGGCGTGGTCTGGATGAATCCGCTGACCTATATCGAGCTGCTGCTTGTCCCGGCGGCGCTCGGCGAGTCCTTCGCCACTTCCGGCGCAAGGTTCGAATTCGTCACTGCCTTGATCCTGATGTCGGCACTCTACTGCTATGGCTATGCGGCGGGCGGCGGCATCATGGCTTCACTGCTTCGCAACCGAGCCAATCTGCGCGTCTTCGATCTCCTGTCCGGCCTTATCCTCACCGGCCTTGCGGTAACGATGGCGGCCGGGCTCGCCGTGCCCTGAGCGATCCGCGCGCCCGCATGCCCCGCCGTCCGTGTCCACGCAGCGTTAGCATCATCCTCGCAGGAGATCCGACATGAATCGATACCGTGAATTCAGAGGCACATTCACACGAATGGAATATGATGCCGAACATGGTACCTTCGAGTGGGTCGCCGAGGTCCATCCATTCCTGGCCTCCATGGGAGCGGGCGTTGAGATAGCGGCCGATCCACAAGTTGAAAACTTCATTCCAACGAGGGTTCGCGGGGCGATCGAAGCAGCAAATCCGGTTTGCGCCGATTATCTTCTCGATCCGTCAGACCGTTTTTTGATCTGGGACCGGGCGACAGGCATGCCTGTCGCCACGAACCAAGGGATTCTTGTCTTCCTAACGGAGGAGGAGGCCATCGCCGCAATCAACCTGCTGAACAGCAGTCGCGCGCTTCCAGTCCTCAAACGAAGGGCGAGACCATCTGTCCGGACGCTTCTCAGATATTGCGGCTTCCCGGCTTGATTGCCGGGATGGCGGCGAGTTCCGGCGGCAGGCGGTCGGCGGGATAGGCCGGCACCTCATATTCGGCAAGCGCGATCAGCGGCACGCCGACATCGGTCTTGCCGGCCGAGCGGTCGATGATGCAGGCGGCCGCGACGACCTCGGCGCCGATCTCACGCAAACAGTCGATGGTCTCGCGGATCGACAGGCCTGTGGTGACGATGTCCTCGACGATGACGACGCGCGAGCCCTTGGCGATCTCGAAGCGGCGCAGCCTGAACTCGCCCCCTTCCCGCTCGACCCAGATGGCCGGCGCGCCGAGGTGGCGCGAGGTTTCATAGGCCGGGATCAGGCCACCGATGGCCGGGCCGACGACATAGTCGATCCTGCCGGGCACGCTTTCCCGGATCTTCTCGGCCAGCGCCTTGCACAGGCGCTCGGTCTTGTCGGCATGCATGAAGACGCGGGCCTTCTGCAGGAAGACCGGGCTGCGCAGGCCGGATGTCAGGATGAAATGCCCTTCGAGAACGGCGCCGGCCTCGCGGAAAATGCCCAGCACTTCGTCAGTGTTCATTGTTGCTCCATGCCCCCTTTGGCGAGTGATGAATGGTGAATGGTGAATGGTAGTGAGAGCACCTTCTATCACTATTCACTATTCACTATTCACTATTCACTATTCACTATTCACTATTCACTATTCACCCATTCACACGCCGCGCGTCACTGACGCTCGAATTGTCCTTGAGCTGCGACAGCAGCCGGTTGAGGTGCTTCAGGTCCCAGACTTCGAGATCGATCAGCATCTCGGTGAAATCGGGCGCCGTGCGTATCATGGACAGCGTGTGGATGTTGGCGTCGTTGGACGCCACCACCTGGGCGATGTCGGCCAACGAACCAGGCGCGTTGATGGCGGTGACCGAGATGCGCGCCGGAAAACGTTCCTTGGTGCGCTCGTCGATGTCCCAGCGCACGTCGATCCAGCGCTCTGGCTGGTCGTCGAAGGCCTGCAGCGCCGGCGACTGGATCGGGTAGATGGTGATGCCGGTTCCCGGCTGGATGATGCCGACGATGCGGTCGCCGGGCACGGCACCTTCCGGCGCGAAGCGCACCGGCAGGTCGCCGCGCACGCCGCGGATCGGCACGGCGCCGTCGCGCGGCTGGTCCTTGCCCTTGCGCGCGGCGCGAGTGCCGGGCATCTGGAACAGCATGCCGGCGGCGTTGCGGATCTTGGACCAGCCCTCCTCGCGCTGCTTGGGCGGGGCGACCGTGACGCGCTCGTCCTTATAGTCGGGGAAGACCGCTTTCATGACGTCGGTTGAGCTCAGCTCGCCGCGTCCGACGGAAGCCAGAACATCCTCGATATCCTTGCGCGCCAGCCGGTGCAGCACCGGCTTCAGGCTCTCCTTGGTGAAGGTCCTGCCGGCACGCTCGAAGGCGCGTTCGAGGATGCGGGCGCCGAGACCGGAATATTGCTTGCGGATCGCGTTCTTGGTGGCGCGGCGGATGGCGGCGCGCGCCTTGCCGGTGACCACGACCGATTCCCAGGCGGCGGGCGGCACCTGCGCCTTGGAGCGGATGATCTCGACCTCGTCGCCATTCTTCAGCTCCGTCATCAGCGGCATGATGCGGCCATTGACCTTGGCGCCGACACAGGTGTCGCCGACATCGGTGTGGACGGCATAGGCGAAGTCGATCGGCGTGGCGCCGCGCGGCAGCGCGATCAGCATGCCCTTGGGCGTGAAGCAGAAGACCTGGTCCTGGAACAGCTCCAGCTTGGTGTTCTCGAGGAAATCCTCCGGATTGTCGCCCTCGGCCAATTGCTCGATGGTGCGCCTGAGCCATGCATAAGCGTTGGTCTCCTTGGAGATCGCATGGCCGGCTCCGTTCATCTTGCCGCCGGTGTCCTTGTAGATCGAATGGGCGGCGACGCCGTATTCGGCTATCTTGTTCATCTCCTTGGTGCGGATCTGCAGTTCGACGCGCTGGCGCGACGGGCCGACGATGGTGGTGTGGATCGAGCGGTAGTCGTTCTGCTTGGGCGTCGAGATGTAGTCCTTGAAACGGCCGGGCACCATCGACCAGGTGGTGTGGATGGCGCCAAGCGCGCGGTAGCAGTCGTCGACCGAATCGACGACGACGCGAAAGCCGAAGATGTCGGAGAGCTGCTCGAAGGAGAGCGCCTTGGCCTCCATCTTGCGGAACACCGACCACGGCTTCTTCTGCCGGCTCTTCACGCTCGCATTGATGGCGTGTTTCTCGAACAGGCCCGACAGCGCCGTCTCGATCTCCTGCAGGACGCCCTTGTTGCGCTCGAAAATCTCGGCAAGCCTCGCGGTTACGGCGCGATAGGCCTCCGGATTGATATAGCGGAAGGCGATTTCCTCAAGCTCCTCGCGCATGCCCTGCATGCCCATGCGGCCGGCGAGCGGCGCATAGATGTCCATCGTCTCCTCGGCGATGCGCAGTCGCTTGGACTCGGGCATATGGTCGAGCGTGCGCATGTTGTGCAGGCGGTCGGCGAGCTTGACCAGGAGGACACGAATATCCTCCGAGATCGCGAGCAGGAGCTTGCGCAGGTTCTCCGCCTGCTCGGCTTTCTTGGAGACGAGGTCGAGCTTCTTCAGCTTGGTAAGGCCCTCGACCAGCTTGCCCATTTCGGGGCCGAACAGCTCGTCGATCTCGGCCCTGGTCGCGGTGGTGTCCTCGATCGTGTCATGCAGCAGGGCAACGGCGATGGTCGCCTCGTCCATATGCATCTCGGTGAGGATGGCGGCGACTTCGAGGGGATGCGAGAAATAGGGATCGCCCGAGGCGCGCTTCTGGTGGCCATGCTTCTGCATGGCATAGACATAGGCCTTGTTGAGCAGCGCCTCGTTGACGTCAGGCTTGTAGCGCTGGACGCGCTCGACAAGCTCATACTGACGCATCATGGGCGGGATCTCGCGGTGCTGAAATGATTGATGCGCCGCACCAAGGTGCGACGCATCCCATAGATAGCCACGAAACCTAAGATACGGAAGTCCTGGATGGTTGATCCAACCCGGACAAAAGCTCTTAGTAGTCGTCGCTCTTTTCCGGCGGCACCAGGCCTTCGATGCCGGCGAGCAGGTCTTCCTCGCTCATGCGGTCGAAAGCGATGTTCTCCTCGGCATCGTCGGCGTCGGCCGCGACAGCGGTCGCGCCGGTCTGGTCGGTGATCGCCTCGCCCTCGGCTTCCGGCTCATCGACCTCGACATGCTTCTGCAGCGAGTGGATCAGGTCTTCCTTGAGGTCGTCGGGAGAGAGCGTCTCGTCGGCGATCTCGCGCAGCGCGATGACCGGGTTCTTGTCATTGTCGCGCGGAACGGTGATCTGCGCGCCCTGGCTGATCTGGCGGGCGCGATGGCCGGCGAGCAGCACGAGTTCAAAACGGTTGTCGACCTTGTCGATGCAATCTTCAACGGTTACGCGGGCCATGGACTGCCCCTTTCATGCGATGGATTTGATGGAAAGCTGGCGCGCTCCATAACGCGGGCGCGGCCGAAATACAAGCTTTATGGCGGCGGCGCCAGCTTTATGGGCCGTTGCCCGGCTCATCATCGCGCCACGCCATGATGCGGCTCACATAGTCGCGATCACAATTGCTTGCAATGCCGGCCGTGCCCTTGGATATCCATAAATTGCGCGTTATCTCGGATGTGACGGGTAGCAAGCGCATTTGTGGGGCCTGCCCGTCGACGCTTTTAGACGACAGAAATTTTCGAAAGGGATGTTTTTCAATGTTCGATCCCCGTGAAAAGATCGCTCTTTTCATCGACGGCGCCAATCTCTACGCCACGTCGCGCGCGCTGGGCTTCGACATCGACTACCGCAAGCTTCTGTCAAGCTTCCAGAAGCGCGGCTATCTCTTACGCGCCTATTATTACACCGCGCTGGTCGAGGACCAGGAATATTCCTCGATCCGGCCGCTGATCGACTGGCTCGACTATAACGGCTTCAAGGTGGTGACCAAGCCCGCCAAGGAATTCACCGACTCGACCGGCCGCCGCAAGATCAAGGGCAACATGGACATCGAGCTGACCGTCGATGCGCTGGAGCTTGCCGACGTCGTCGACCACTATGTCATCTTTTCCGGCGACGGCGACTTCCGCACGCTGGTCGAGGCGCTGCAGCGGCGCGGACGCAAGGTGTCCATCATTTCGACCATGGCCTCGCAGCCGCCGATGATTTCCGACGATCTGCGCCGCCAGGCCGACCATTTCATCGACCTGATGACGCTGAAGAGCGAAGTCGGCCGCGATCCGTCCGAGCGGCCGGTGCGCCGGCCGGAACCGGCCGAAGTCGACGAGGACGATTACTGACGGGCGGCGGCCTTGAGCGCCGCGCCCTCCCCCGAACCCAGCCGCGACTGCCCGCTTTGCCCGCGGCTGCATGATTTCATTGCCGCATGGCGCGAGCGTGAGCCAAGCTGGTTCAACGCGCCGGTGCCGACTTTCCTGCCGCCGGAAGGCGAGGATTCGGTCAAGCTGCTGATTGTCGGGCTTGCGCCCGGCCTGCGCGGCGCCAACCGGACGGGACGCCCCTTCACCGGCGACTATGCCGGCGACCTGCTCTACGGCACGATGATCGCGCATGGCCTGGCGCGCGGCGAGTTCAAGGCAAGGCCGGATGATGGCCTGGAACTCGTCGGCACGGCCATCACCAACGCGGTGCGCTGCGTGCCGCCGGAGAACAAGCCGATCGGCGCCGAGATCGCCACCTGCCGGACTTTTTTGAAACCCACCATCGCGCGCTTCCCCAATCTGCGCGCCATACTGACGCTGGGCTCGATCGCGCACCAGTCGACGGTGCGGGCGCTGGGAGCACGTGTTTCAGCTCTTCCCTTCCGCCATGGCGGCCGTCAGGAGGCCGGCGGCATCGCGCTGTTTTCCAGCTATCACTGCTCGCGCTACAACACCAATACGGGCGTGCTGACGGAAGAGATGTTCGTCAGCGTATTCAGCGAGATCGCGGCGTTCCTGCAGGGCTAGACCCAAACCACCTTAGGTGCGCTGCCCACCCGCTCACACCGGCAGCAGCGCATCCGGCTTCACGTCGCCGATCGAGGCGTAGGTGTGCGTCTCCTTCACGCCGGGCAGCGGCAGGATGACCCGGGTCAGGAAATCCTGATAGGCGGCCATTTCCGCGATGCGTGCCTTCACCAGATAGTCGAATCCGCCGACGACCATATGGCATTCCAGCACCTCTGGCGCCTTGATCACCGCTTCGGCAAAACGCTCGAAAATATGCGGCGCCGTATGGTCGAGACGAACCTCGATGAAGACGAGCGTGCCACGCCCGATCTTTGCCGGATTGAGCACGGCCCTGACCGCAGTGATGTAACCTTCGCGAAACAGCCGCTTCACGCGCAGGCTGGTGCCGGTCGGCGACAGGCCGACTCGCGCCGCCAGATCAAGTGTGGTGCGACGCCCATCTTCCTGCAGCAGCCGAAGAAGATTGCGGTCGACCGCGTCGAGATCGCTGGCTTCCGGATTCACTTCAGAACGCCCCTTCTAGCGTGAATATCGCTACGATTTCCAAAAAGGAGCGTATTTCAACACAGTGAACTGAACAATAGCCTGCACTTTCATCGTGCCGGTGGTCCGCCCGGACGACATATGGGTGACAGTGTGGCAAGCGAACGAGACTCGGGAAGCACGACACTGGCGATTTTCGCCGGCCTGACCATGATCGGCATCTATGCCATCCAATTCGTCGCCGCCCGCTTCAGCCTCCGGGAGCATCTGACGGCGACGGATCTGGCCGTCTTGCGCTTTGGCGGCGCCGCGGTGGTCTTTCTGCCGATCGCCTGGCGCGGTGGCTTCGCAGGCATGAGAGCGCTTGGCTGGCGACGAGCCTTGGCCTTGGCGGCGCTGGCCGGATTGCCTTATCCGCTGATCATCAATTGGGGCCTGACCTATGCGCCTGCCGCCCATGCGGCGGCGCTCTGCCCCGCGTCAATCGTCTTCTTCTCGTTCCTGCTGTCGCGCATCGTCTTCCACGACGGCGCTTCGCGGCAACGGACCATCGGCGTCCTCGCGATCATCGCGGGCCAGTTCCTGTTCCTCGCGCCGGCGCGCGAGGGAACAGGCAGCGTTCTCTTCGGCGACATGCTTTTCATCGGATCGGGCCTGATGTTCTCGACCTATGCCGTTCTTGTCAGACGCTGGCGCGCCGATCCCGTCACGGCGACGGCCGCGGTGGTGCTCCTGTCCTGCCTGCCGCTGCCGGTTCTCTATCTCTTGGCGCCAAGCCAAATCCATGCAGCGGCCGTCGGGGAAATCATCGGTCAGATCGTGATCCAGGGGATTCTGGCCGGCGCGGCGGCCATGTTCCTCTATACCTACATCGTCCAGCAATTGGGGCCGCAGCCGGCATCGCTGTTCCTGCCCGGCATACCGATCGCCACGGTGGTTGTCGGCATGGCCGTACTCGGCGAAACGCCGATGACGATCCAGTTCGTAGCCATAGCCATCATGGCCGCCGGGATGGGCTTGTCAGCGATCGGAGGACGTATTGCCAGCAGACGTCTCAGTGAACCGGCGCCGGGCCGGTCGTGAACGTTTCAGCGGCGCGGGCATTCAAGGCGTCGGCGCGAACAGCCCGGCCAGCGTCTCGCGGCTGCCCTTCAGCACGTTGAGATCGACATCGCCTTCGATGCCGTCGACGCGGCCCATATTGTGATACTGCCAATAGATCCAGTCGTTTTCGCGCGGCCTGATCGCCAGCGAACGCAGCCAGCGTTGGCGCGCGATGATGGTTGCGGAATAGGCGTCGGCCGCCTCATCGGTCAGGTAGAAGATCGCCTGCTTGCCGAAGGCCGCCTCGACCGGGCCGAGGAAAGCGGCAAGTTCGGTGTTCAACTGCTCGGGCGACGGCCGTTGCGGGCAGTTGCCGCCGAACTCGATGTCGACCACCGGCGGCAAAAGCGGCTCGCCGCGCGGCACCACTGCAATGAAATTCTTCGCCTGGTCGGCGCCCGGCCGGCAGAAGGTGAAGAAATGATAGGCGCCGACCGCGAGGCCGGCCGCCCGGGCTTCGCGCAGATTGGTCGCGAACAGGGTGTCGACATGGGTGCCGCCTTCGGTGGCCTTGATGATGGCGAAGGCGACATCGTCGGCCGCGACGCGCCGCCAGTCGATCTTGCCCTGATGATGCGAGACGTCGATGCCCCGGATCGGGAATTCCTCTCGATCCGGCGAAAAGCCACGGAACCAGAAATAGGCGCCGGCCGCGACGGCACAGGCGACAATCACACTGGCCAGGCCCCAGAAAACGATCCGCTTCCCCAAGACCCACCCCCGTCCGAAATGCTGTTAGGCCTGAACCAAGAACCTGGCCGGTGGCTTTTTTCGGCCGGCTCGGAAGCTCAGCCGCGCTCCTTCAGCAGCCGGCCCTTCTCGCGCGACCAGTCGCGCTGCTTTTCGGTCTCGCGCTTGTCGTGCAATTTCTTGCCGCGGGCGATCGCCAAGAGCAGCTTGGCGCGGCCGCGGTCGTTGAAATAGATCTTCAGCGGCACCAGCGTCATGCCCTCGCGCTCGACGCTTTGCGACAGCTTGGCCATCTCGCGCTTCGACACCAGCAATTTGCGGCGCCGGCGCGGCTCGTGGTTGAAGCGATTGGCCTGCAGATATTCCGGCAGATAGGAATTGATCAGCCAGATCTCGCCGCCCTCGGCCGAGGCATAAGATTCCTGGATGTTGGCCTGGCCCTGGCGCAGCGACTTGACCTCGGTGCCGGTCAGCACCAAGCCGGTCTCGATCGTGTCGAGCACCTCGTAGGAGAAGCGCGCCTTGCGGTTTTCGGCGACCGTCCTGTTGTTCGGGTCGGCTTTCTTGACTTGATTCATAATGCGGAGAGGTGGCGCCTCATCCCTAATTTATCAAGCCGGCGTGCTTCATCGCCTGGTCGATCTTTTCGGCCGTCGAGGCCTCGATCGTCACCAGCGGCGAACGCACCACGTTTTCGACCTTGCCAAGCTTCGAGAGCGCATATTTGGCGCCGCACAGGCCGGGTTCGATGAAGATCGCCTTATGCAGCGGCAAGAGCCGGTCCTGCAACTCGAGCGCCTTGGCACTGTCGCCGGAGAGTGTCGCTTCCTGGAATTCGGCGCAGAGCCGCGGCGCGACATTCGATGTCACCGAGATGCAGCCGACGCCGCCATGGGCGTTGAAGCCGAGCGCGGACGCATCCTCGCCGGAGAGCTGGATGAAGTCCTTGCCGCAGGTCATGCGCTGCTCGGAGACGCGCTCGACCTTGCCTGTCGCATCCTTGACGCCGACGATGTTCTTGAAGTCGTGCGCCAGTCTGCCCATCGTCTCCGGCGTCATGTCGATCACCGAACGCGGCGGGATGTTGTAGATGATGATCGGCAGCCTGGTCGCCTTGGCGACGGCGGCGAAATGTGCGTAAAGGCCGCGCTGCGTCGGCTTGTTGTAGTAAGGCGTGACGACAAGGGCGGCATCGGCGCCGGCCTGTTCGGCATACTTCACAAGGCCGACCGCTTCCTCGGTGTTGTTGGAGCCGGCGCCGGCGACGACCGGAACACGGCCCTTGGCCACCTCAATGGCGACCTTCACGACCTGGCGGTGCTCCTCATGCGACAGCGTCGGCGACTCGCCTGTGGTGCCGACCGGGACGAGGCCCGTGGTGCCCTCGGCGATCTGCCATTCGATGAAAGCGCGAAAGGCTTTCTCGTCGAAACGCCCGCTCTTTTCGAACGGTGTGACGAGCGCAGTCAGCGAGCCTCTCAGCATGTCTTCCAAACTCCTTGGAACTTTGTCTGTTTACGCATGTCGTTATCCCAAAACCGGTTCCCACTTTTGGGCGACATGCGTCTGTTTTGCTTGTGCGCCTTCTAATCGAAAGCGAAGCCGCGCACCATAGTCTCGACATGGTTTAGCGGCAAGCATCGGCGTAGTGCCAGCGTCGTGGTTTTCGATGTTCGCTTGACGTTGATATCGGGCTCGGGGCGAACATCGAAAACCACGACGCCGGTTGGTTAGCAGATGGCTAGTGTCCTTGCGATTCTGAAATTCGCGCCGCGCGCGATATCAAGCTCATGCGAATTTCAGAATCGGGACACTAGCAAGCGCAATTCGAACGGCCTCGATAACCTTTTGTTTACGAGCCCTTCACGACCTAAGTCTAGGCTTCGCATCGGGTTCTCGAGTGCCCGCGCCTGACCACGATGTGCTAGGATTACAACCATGCCGACGAGGCGGCCTCATCTCTTCGCGCTTTTCGGCGCGATCGTCGCGCTGACGCCCACCATGGCGATCGGCGGCAGCGTTGACGCGCGCGCGACGGCTTCTATCCCCATGCCCGATGCGCCGCAGGCGCCTGGCCCCACCGCCCCATTCTCCGACATCGCGCAACTGAAGAGCGGCCTCGACGCGCTTGCCGCCAACAACATTGCCGGCGCGCGCAATGCCCGCGACACGCTGCCCGCCACTTCGCTCGACCGGCACATCCTGGCCTGGGCGATCGCGCTCTATGGCGGCGACCAGGTGCCGAGCAGCGAGATTGCCGATGCCGCCAAGATGCTTCCCGGGTGGCCGGGCACGATCGCGCTGCGCAGGAACAGTGAACGTGCGCTCTATCGCGAAAATCCGCCGCCGCAAGTGGTGGTGCAGGCTTACGGCCGCAGCCAGCCGCTGACGCCCGAGGGCGTCATCATCCTCGCCCGCTCGCAGGTGGCGCTTGGTAACCAGGCCGCGGCGCGCGCGGTGCTGGTGCCGTTCTGGCGCAGCGAAAAGCTGGAAGCCAAGGATGAGAACGCCATCATCAAGGAGTTCGGCACGCTGATCCCCGCGGCCGACCATCGCTACCGCACGGAGCGCATGTTCTATGCCGACCGGCCGTCCTCGGCCCTGCGCGTTGCCGGTCTTGCCGGCGCTCAGCCGCTGGCGGATGCGTGGGCGGCTGCCGACAAGGGCGACAAGGACGCCGCCAAGCTGTTGAAGGCGGTGCCCGCGGCGCAACGCTCGGCCGGCTATTTCTTCGCCGAGGCGGAATATCTGCGCAAGCAGCAGAAATTCACTGAAGCCGCTGCTGTCGTGTTGAAGGCGCCGACCGACCGCGATTCGCTGGTCGACCCCGATGCCTGGTGGGTGGAACGGCGTGTGCTCTCGCGCGAGCTGGTCGACCAGGGCGACATGAAAACCGCCTATAGAATCGTCTCCATGCATGCGGCCGAAAGCCCGGCCAATGCCGCCGAGGCCGAATTCCATGCCGGCTGGTACGCGCTGCGCGGCCTCAACGATCCGATGACCGCCGCCACCCACTTCAAGCGCATTGCCGAGCTCGCCCAGGGACCGGTGTCGCTGTCGCGCGCCTATTACTGGCTCGGCCGCGCGGCGGAAGTCGGCGGCCCGGGCAGCGCCAAGGATTATTTCACGCGCGCGGCCAGCTACGGCACGACCTTCTATGGCCAGCTCGCCGGCGAGCGCGTGGGGTTGAGGACACTCAACATCGCCTACCCGAAACCGAGCGCGGCCGACCGCCAGAGCTTTGACGGGCGCGAGGCGGTGAGCGCGATCAAGCGGCTGCAGGAAGCGGGCTATGACCGCTACGCGGAGACGCTCTACCGCGACCTTGCCGGACAGCTGACCAGCCCGGGCGAGCTGGCCCTGCTTGCGGTGCTGGCGGAAAAGCAGGGCAATCACTTCATGGCGCTGAAGGTCGGCAAGATCGCCGCCCAGCGCGGCATCGATGTGGGCGCGCTGTCGCATCCGCTGGGTGTCATTCCCGATACGGCCAATATCTCCGGATCCGGCAAGGCGCTTGCTTACGCCATTGCCCGCCAGGAAAGCGAGTTCAATGTCGGCGCCGTTTCCAGCGCCGGGGCTCGCGGCCTGCTGCAGTTGATGCCGGGCACGGCCAAGCAGCTGGCGAAGAAGGCGGGCATGAGCTTCTCGCAGGCGCGGCTGACGAGCGATGCCGGCTATAACGCAACGCTGGGCTCGGCTTTCCTCGGCGAGCAGCTCGACCGCTTCGGCGGCTCCTATGTGCTGACCTTCGCCGGCTACAATGCCGGCCCCAACCGCGCCGCCCAGTGGGTGGCGAAATACGGCGATCCGCGCGGCAAGGACGTGGACGCGGTGGTCGATTGGATCGAGCGGATTCCCTACACGGAAACAAGAAGTTACGTGCAGCGTGTGATGGAGAATTACGAGGTCTACAAGATGCGTATTTCGGGCAAATACGACATCGTAGGGGACCTTGTGAACGGACGGAGTTGAGGCGGCGTCCTTCCCTTCTCCCCTTGTGGGAGAAGGTGGATCGGCGCGCAGCGCCGAGACGGATGAGGGGTGCTCCAGCGGAGTGAGACGTTGGCGTTCCTTGGAACACCCCTCATCCGACCTCGCTTCGCGAGGCCACCTTGCATAAGCGATGTTGTATGAAGTGGTCGTCCCGTAAGGGACGCCAACGGCCGGGTGGCCACCCGGCCGTTGGCGCCGATCGTCGGA
>NZ_RZRX01000155.1:0-15057 GCF_003997405.1 Mesorhizobium sp. M2A.F.Ca.ET.042.01.1.1 | reverse complement strand
ATTTCGCCTATGGCCTGGCGCTCGGCCAGGGCAAGCCGCTTGCAGGCCTGCCGCTGGCCGAAGGCGTGCCGACGGCCGGCATTGCCGCCCGCATCGCCGCCGAGCGAGGCATCGAGGCGCCGATCATCTCGGCCGTCGCCGCCATCCTCGACGGCAAGATCACCATCGGCCAGGCGGTGACCGCGCTGATGACACGCCCGCTCAAGACCGAAACCGACATCTGAACCATCGGAGTTGAAAAATGCTGTTTGCGTTGATTTGCAAGGACAAGCCCGGCAGCCTGCAGCTGCGCGTCGACACCAGGCCGACCCATGTCGCCTTCCTCGAAGGCCTGAACGGCGAGGGAAAGCTGGCCTTCGCCGGTCCCTTCCTCAACGCCGAGGGCAAGCCGGACGGCAGCCTCGTCGTGGTCGAGGCGCCGGACCTGGCTGCGGCGCAGGCGCTGTCGGCGGCCGACCCCTACGCCAAGGCGGGCCTGTTCGAAAGCGTTGAGATTCGTCAGTGGAACTGGACCTTCAACAAGCCGGCGGCTAGCTAATTCAGGTCCGCGCGCCAAGGAGAAATACGAGCATGAACTACTGGCTGTTCAAGTCCGAACCCTCGGTCTTTTCCTTCGAGGCGCTGAAGGCCAAGGGCAAGGCCGGCACGCAGTGGGACGGCGTGCGCAACTACGCCGCCCGCAACAACATGAAGGCGATGCGGATCGGCGATCTCGGCTTCTTCTATCATTCTAATGAGGGGCTGAACATCGTCGGCATCGCCGAGGTCTGCGCGCTGGCGCATCCCGATACGACGACCGACGATCCGCGCTGGGAATGCGTCGACATCCGCGCCTTCAAGGACGTGCCGAAGCCGGTAACGCTGGAACAGGTCAAGGCCAACCCGAAATTGGCCGAGATGGCGCTGGTCCGGCTCGGCCGGCTTTCCGTGCAGCCGGTAACGCCGGCCGAATGGAAAGAGGTCTGCCGCATGGCCGAGCTCAGCCCGGCGCCGTGACCAAGCTCACGCCGAAAAGCGCCAAAAAGTTCATCCTCGACAATACGGCGCTGATGGCGCCGCCGCATGTGCCGGAAGTGCTTTTGCACCTCGCCGACGAGGCGCATGACCTTTGGCTGCGCACCGAGGAGGAGCTGGCCGAGATCGGCCTGCCGCCGCCCTTCTGGGCCTTCGCCTGGGCCGGAGGCCAAGGCCTCGCCCGCTATGTGCTCGACAATCCCGGGACGGTGCGCGGCAGGCGCGTGCTCGACTTCGCCTCCGGCTCAGGCCTCGTTGCCATCGCCGCGATGAAAGCGGGCGCAAAGCAAGTGATCGCCGCCGACATCGATCCGTTCTGCGAGACGGCGATCGCGCTTAACCTCGAAGCCAACGGCGTCGAAGCGCAATTTCTCGGCACGGATTGTGTCGGCACCGACGATGGCTGGGACGTCCTGCTTGTCGGCGACGTCTTCTACGACAAGGCTTTCGCCGACAGGCTGCTGCCCTGGTTGACGAGCCTGAAGGCGCGCGGCGCCGAGATCCTCGTCGGCGATCCCGGCCGCGCCTACCTCCCCAGGACCGGGCTGCAATCGCTTGCCGTCTACCAGGTTCCGGTGACGCGCGTGCTGGAGGATGCCGAGGTCAAGCGCACGACGGTGTGGCGCCTCGCTTGACGCGATTGCCGAACAAGCGTTCCATCGCGTCTCGATCCGGAGGGGAAAGCATGGATTTTTCGGTCGTGAACTGGCTGGCGGTGGTTGTCGCCGCCGTCGTCGCATGGTTGTTCGGCGCAGCCTGGTATATGAGCCTGAGCAAGCCCTGGCTGAAGGCGGCCAAGCTCGACCCGGCCACCATGCAACGCTCGGCCGTTCCCTTCATCGTCAGCTTCGTCGCCGAGCTGGTCATGGCGCTTGTCCTGACATTGGTGGTCGGGGCAATCACCGGCGGCGAGCCGAACCCGGTCGCGGGCTTGCTGTTTGGCTTCGTGCTTTGGCTGGGCTTCATCGCCACCACGCTTGCCGTCAACCACCGCTATGAAGGTTTCGGCTGGGCCCTGACCCTGATCGATGCCGGCCATTGGCTGGGCGTGATGCTGATCATCGGCGCCGTCATCGGCTGGTTCGGCGCGCCGGCCGCGCCGGCAGTCTGACGACAGGTCCTATGTCGGCGTTTTCGCCACCTCATCCAGCAACCATTCGCGAAAGGCGATGACCCGCGCGTCGTCCTTCGCTGCCTCGGGATAGACCAGGAAATAGGCGAATTCCGGCGCGACCTTGATGCCGAGCTCGAAGGGCCGCACCAGGCGCCCTTGCGAAAGATCGTTGGCGACCATGGCGAAGTCGGCCAGCGCCACCGCATTGCCGTCGAGCGCCGCCTGGGTGGCATCGGTCGACGATCCGAACACCAGCGTGCGGCTGTCGTCGAAATCATCGACGCCGGCCGCCTGCATCCACATGCTCCAGTTCGGCCAGGTCACGCCCTGCCGCGACCATTCGATATGCGCGAGCGTGTGGTTGAAAAGGTCGCGCGGCTCCTTCAGCGGCGGACCTGACGCGAGCAGCGCCGGGCTGCACACCGGGATGATGATGTTCTCAAACAGCCGGTGCGCGCGCAGCCCCGGATATTTGCCGGTGCCGAAGCGGATGCCGATATCGACATCGTCACGCTCGAAATCCCTGACGTCGTAGGTGATGTCGAAGCGCAGCTCGATGCCGGGCTTCTGCCGGCGGAAGTCGTCGACCCGGCGCATCAGCCATTTCGTCGCGAACTGCGCGTCGAGCGTCACCTTCAGCAATGCCGTGCCGCGGGTCATCTTGCGGGCGCGGCTGACCGCCCGGCTGAGCAGGTCGAGCGCGTCGATCGACGCGTCGTGCAGGAGGCTGCCCGCCTCGGTCAGCCGGATGGTGCGGCTGGTGCGCGTGAACAGCACCAGGTCGAGCTGATCCTCGATTTCCTTGATCTGGTGGCTGACCGCCGCCGGCGTCAGGCCGAGCTCATCGGCGGCACGGGTGAAATTGAGGTGCCTGGCGGCCGCCTCGAACGTCCTCAGCGCGCGCGTTCCGGGCAGCAGCTTGGACATCCGATCTCCAAATAAAACTTGATAATCAGAAAAGAACTACTCGTTTCCCGTTTGTTTTTCAATCCGGCATCATGGCTCCATCGAAACACCATCAAATCGGATTTGATATCCGGAGAACACGGGATGAAGCCATGTCCGAGATCGCCCTGAAGCCCTGCACCCCCCTGGAATCGCGCTCGAGCCTGACCCTTTGGCTGCGTTCGGCACGCGATTGGCTGCGCCAGGCCCGCGTCGCCGCCACCTTGCCTGGGGAATCCGTCGAAGACCTTTCCGACCGCGACCTGCGCGACGTCGGCGGCCGGCGCCGCGACATCACAAAGGCATTGGACCGCGAGTTCCGAGAGATCGGACTGCTGGGGACAGGTTGGCAGCGTCGTCGCTAAGGCAGTAAGGGAGTAGGGCAGTAGGGAAAAGAACCACCTACTGCCCTACTGCCCTACTGCCCTACTGCCCCTACCTCACCACCCTCACCACCGTCCTATCCGACAATAACGGAAGCAGCCTTGCCATGGTCCGCGCCGTCACCGCCACGCAGCCCTGGGTCGGCGTGAAGCCCGGCCGCGCCAGATGGAAGAAGATCGCGCTGCCGCGCCCGCGCAAGCGCGGCGCGATGTTCCAGTCGAGCACCAGGCAGACATCGTAGAGCCGGTCGTCGCGTTTCATCCGTTCATGGCTCGCGCCATAGGGGATCTTCACCGGCCGATTGTAGTTGCGGTCGTCCGGCACCTCGCACCAGCCGAGATCCAGACCGATCGGCGCCATCGGCAGCCTCGTCCTGCGCCCGCCCGCGAAATGATCGCCCCGGAAATAGCCTGACAGGATGCGCATCGTCGCCAGCGGCGTCGCGCCATCTCCTTCATGCTTGTTGGCGGTAATGCCGCTGCGCCCCAGGGCGCAGGGAAACACCGTTTTGCCGGCTTGCAGGAAGCCTTGCGCGCGGTTGCCGGGGCGCGCGCGCACCACCAAAACGCGCAAGCCTTTCGGCAAAAATGCGCCCGCCTCATTGCGCGCGCGTTTTTTCTTGTATGATCGTGCCACGGAACAAATCACTGTGATCGGCTGTTGCGCCGGTGAGCTTCCGCATAAATGGGGGGAGGTCAACTGAATATTCTTTTTAAAACAACGGATTGATATCCATGACATCACGCACCATCCTGATCGTCGATGACGACGACGACCTGCGCGCCACTCTGGTCGAGCAGCTGGCGCTTTACGAGGAATTCGACGTCCAGCAGGAATCGACCGCCGCAAAAGGCGTTGCCGCTGCGCGCGGCGGCGTCGTCGACCTGCTCATCATGGATGTCGGCCTGCCCGACATGGACGGCCGCGAGGCGGTGAAAATTCTGCGCAAGGGCGGCTACAAGGCGCCGATCATCATGCTGACCGGCCACGACACCGATTCCGATACGATTCTGGGCCTCGAGGCCGGCGCCAACGATTATGTGACCAAGCCCTTCCGCTTCGCAGTGCTGTTGGCCCGCATCCGCGCCCAGCTTCGCCAGCACGAGCAGAGCGAGGACGCCACCTTCTCGGTCGGACCCTACACATTCAAGCCCAGCCAGAAGCTCTTGATCGATCCGCGCGGCGCCAAGGTGCGGCTGACCGAGAAGGAAGCCTCGATCATCAAATATCTCTACCGCGCCGACCAGAAGGTGGTGACGCGCGACGTGCTCTTGGAAGAGGTCTGGGGCTACAATTCCGGCGTCACCACGCACACGCTGGAGACCCATGTCTACCGGTTGCGCCAGAAGATCGAGCGCGATCCTTCCAATGCCGAAATTCTTGTGACAGAAAGCGGCGGCTACAAGCTGGTTCCTTAAACATTTCATGATCTAGCCAATTCCAGGAAAAGTAAGAAACGGTTGGGCTTGGCGGCTTCGCCGTAGCCTTCCGTCCGGAATTGGGCCAAAAGAGATAGAGCGGTCGGGCGGGACCGCTTCGGGTCCGATCCTGGTGCTGGAGGGTGATGGATCGGCTCGTTGCAAGCATCGCACGATGCATGGTGGAGCGCTTCTCGCGCGCCCAGGAGGGCGCGCCGCTCCAAAGGAGGGACTGGACTGGCCGCTCGGGGACACAGCTAGGATGGCGCTGGATGACGACATCCGCATCCTGTCCGGTGTGAAGCTTTTCCAGGGCTTCACCCAGGAACAGTTGCGCCTGCTCGCCTTCGGCGCCGAGACCACCATGCTGCAGGCCGACCATAAGCTCTACCGCGAGGATGATGTCGCCGATTCTGCCTACATCGTGGTCAGCGGCCTGATCACGCTCTATCGGGAGCTAGGGGGTGAACGCGTCCCGATCGGCACCGCGGGTCCGGGCATCATGCTGAGCGAGCTGGCGCTGATCGCCGACACCAACCGGCTGACCAGCGCCTCCGCAGCGGTCGATTCGGAAGTGATCCGGCTGAGCCGCAAGATGTTCCACCGAATCCTCGAAGAATATCCGGAGATCGCGGTTCTGTTGCATGAGCGCATCCTGGAGGAATTCCAGCAGATGATCGCCCGCATCGAGGAACTGGCGCCGCGCTTCACGGGGTAGCGATAAGGCGTCGGCAAGAGAGCGCCTTCGTCATTCCAGGGCGGAGCAAGGAGCGAAGCGACGCGCGCAGACCCTGGAATCCATGCCGTAACGTTAAGGCGTTGCCGCGTTGCAGAATGAAGGTTTTTCTTGCTGCCGCCGACCCGTCTCTGTTCTGCATCGTTGCATCGTTCGACACAGGCAACGGAATGGATCCTAGGGTCTGCGCGCCGCTACGCGTCGCTCCGCCCTAGGATGACGAACCTGAGAGACAGGCGCCCCACCGTCGTCGTTAATCCAAATCGAATCGCGCAATCACCGGTACATGGTCGGACGGCTTCTCCCAGCCGCGCGCCGCCTGCAGGATCTCGTAGCCTTTGAAATCCGGCACCAGGTTGGCGGAGGACCAGACATGGTCGAGGCGGCGGCCGCGGTTCGACGCCTCCCAGTCTTTCGCACGATAGCTCCACCAAGTGTAGAGCTTCTGCTCGGCCGGCACGTCGAGCCGCATCAGGTCGACCCAGCCGCCGGCCTTGCGCATCGCCTCGAAATTTGTCGTCTCGACGGGCGTATGGCTGACCACGTTGAGCAACTGCTTGTGCGACCAGACGTCGTGCTCCTGCGGCGCGATGTTCAGGTCGCCGACCAGGATCGACGCAGATAGCGCGTCGCCGCTCGCCGGTACGGAGTTCATCTCGTAGACGAAGTCGAGCTTGTGCCGGAATTTGCGGTTGATCTCCGGATCCGGCTCGTCGCCGCCGGCCGGCACATAGAAATTATGCACCAGCACCGATTTGCCGCCCGCCTGGACCCTGACCGACAGATGCCGGCTGTCGTCGATCTCGCAGAAGCGCCGCTTCTCAACCAGCTCGATCGGCCGGCGCGCGACGGTGGCGACGCCGTGGTAGCCCTTCTGGCCGTGAAACAGGATGTGCTCGTAGCCCGCCTTGCGGAATGCCTTCTCCGGGAAGAGCTCGTCCGGCACCTTGGTCTCCTGCAGGCAGAGCACATCCGGCGCGTGCTCCTTCAGCAGCCGCTCGACGATCGGCATGCGCAGGCGCACGGAGTTGATGTTCCAGGTGGCGATGGTGAAAGGCATGCGGCGGGTCCGGCAAAAGATCGCCGAGTACTGCCAGTGAGCGCGGACGAAGACAAGCCGAACCATGTCGCAAGCCTTCGAGATTGGCCAAAGCCTTCTGAACTTCGTCATTCCAGGGCGGAGCAAGGAGCGAAGCGACGCGCGCAGACCCTGGAATCCATGCAGTGACGTGCGAGCGCTGCAACGGTGCAGACCTCGACACCGAACGCCGGCACAGGACGATGTTCTTCTGCACCGCATCGTTCTTTGGCAAGCGCAACGGCATGGATCCCAGGGTCTGCGCTCCGCTTCGCGCGCCCTAGGATGACGAAGGCTTTGGACCGGCGCGCTAGATTGGAAGTCAGCGCGTCTTCGTGTTCAGCTCGCGGTTCGCCGTATAATCGATCGCAAACGTGTCGGCCGGGAAGCTGACGCCTTCCTTGGTGTTGAAGATCATCACCGTCGTGTCCTTGCCTTGCGCGTCGGTGATCGTCCACTGGCGCAGATCATAGGTCTTCGGGTCGAACATCATGGTGATCATGGCATTGCCGAAGACCGACTTGTCGGAAAGCTTGATGGTCGTGAGGTCGTCCTCTTCCTTGACGGCCTTGACGCGCCCGCCGGAGAGATCGATCCGGTCGTCGAGCAGCAATTTCAGCGGCGTCTTCGACAGCGGGTAGAGGTCGGAAGTGTTGAGCTTCTTGTTCAGGATCACCACCGACTTGCCGTCGGAGATGACGCGGAAGTTCGAAGAGCCGTCATAGTTGAAGCGGATCTTGCCCGGACGCTCCAGGAAGAACTTGCCGCCGGTCTGCTCGCCCTTCGGGCCGAACTGGACGAACTCGCCGCTCATCGACTTAACCGAGGAGAAATGGTCGGCGATCTTCTGCGCCGCCGGCGGCACCGCCGCCTGCGCTGCCGCCACGAGCTGGTAGCCGGGCACAAGGTTGAGAGCGGCGGCTCCGCCAAGCATCAAGCCGAGGCCGAGGAGCTGGCGGCGGGTGATGGCGAATTCGGTCTGGGTGTTCATGCCGGTCACTTCCTGTGATTCGTGTCGTGGCAGTATCTGGACTCCCACTAGGGCCTAAGTTTGGCGGGTGCGCGACAACATCGCACAAACGCGCCAGACGATTTCCGGTTGCCTGCTGACCCTACCTCTAGTCGGGCCAAGGTTGCCAACATTCAGGTCAGGCTGGCCTGACCTGAATGTCGGCAAATCCTAGAACTTGTCGTCCTCGGTCGGCACCAAAATCTCGCGTTTGCCGGCATGGTTGGCCGGACCGACAATGCCTTCCTTCTCCATCTTCTCGATGATCGAGGCGGCGCGGTTGTAGCCGATGCCGAGCCGCCGCTGTATGTAGCTGGTCGAAGCCTTGCCGTCGCGCAGCACCACCGCCACCGCCTGGTCGTAGGGATCGTCGGAATCCTCGAAATTGCCGCCGCCACCGCCGCCGGAACCACCCTTGCCGGACGGGCCGTCCTCGTCCTCTTCCTCGTCGTCCTCGGTGATGGCGTCGAGATATTCCGGCACGCCCTGCAGTTTCAGATGCGCGACGATCCGCTCGACCTCGTCGTCCGAGACGAACGGACCGTGGACGCGCTGGATGCGCCCGCCGCCGGCCATGTAGAGCATGTCGCCCATGCCGAGCAGCTGCTCGGCGCCCTGCTCGCCAAGGATGGTGCGGCTGTCGATCTTCGACGTCACCTGGAAGGAGATGCGGGTCGGGAAATTCGCCTTGATGGTGCCGGTGATGACGTCGACCGAGGGACGTTGCGTTGCCATGATGACATGGATGCCGGCGGCGCGCGCCATCTGCGCCAGGCGCTGCACCGCGCCTTCGATATCCTTGCCGGCCACCATCATCAGGTCGGCCATCTCGTCGATGATGACCACGATATAGGGCATCGGCTCGAGATCGAGGTTCTCGGTCTCGTAGATCGCCTCGCCGGTCTGGCGGTCGAAGCCCGTCTGCACCGTGCGCGAGATTTTTTCGCCCTTCTTCTCCGCCTGTTGCACGCGTGCGTTGAAGCCGTCGATGTTGCGCACGCCGACCTTGGACATCTTGCGGTAACGGTCCTCCATCTCGCGCACGGTCCATTTCAGCGCCACGACCGCCTTCTTCGGATCGGTGACGACCGGCGTCAAAAGATGAGGAATGCCGTCATAGACGGAGAGCTCGAGCATCTTCGGATCGATCATGATCAGCCGGCATTCCTGCGGCGTCAGCCGGTAGAGCAGCGACAGGATCATCGTGTTGATGGCGACCGACTTGCCGGAGCCGGTGGTGCCGGCGACCAGCACATGCGGCATCTTGGCGATGTCGACGATGACCGCCTCGCCGTTGATCGTCTTACCGAGCGCCAGCGCCAGCTTCGCTTTGGTCGTCTCGAAGTCGCGGCTGGCCATGATCTCTCTGAGATAGACCGTCTCGCGCTTGGCATTGGGCAGCTCGATGCCGATGGCGTTGCGGCCGGGCACGACCGCGACACGGCATGCGATCGCGCTCATCGAGCGGGCGATGTCATCGGACAGGCCGATGACGCGCGACGACTTGATGCCGGGCGCCGGCTCCAGCTCGTAGAGCGTGACGACCGGACCGGGGCGGACATGGATGATCTCGCCCTTGACGCCGAAATCCTCCAGCACGCCTTCGAGAAGCCGCGCGTTCTGCTCCAGCGCGTCCTTCGACAGGCTTGGATCCTTGGCGACGTTCTTCGGCTCGGAGAGGAAATGCAGCGACGGCATCTCGAACGTGTCGGAGCCGATCAGCGAGGTCTGCGCCTCGCGCTGCACACGGGCGCCCGGCACCGGCCGCGCCGCCGGCGCCGCGACACGGGTCGCGGCATCGGAGCGGAAATTCTGCACCTTGGCGTGCGCGCCGCGCCGCTGGGCAGGCGCCTCGTCGTCGAAGTCGTCGAGATCGACGTCTTCGTCGTGCTCGTCGTCGAAAATATCCTGGTCGGCCGGATCGACCGAAACGCTGCGGTCATTGACCATGGCGGCGAAAAATTCCGGTTCGACGCGGGCGCGCCCGCCCGGGCTCACCCGGCTTTCGGCGAATTCGGCCGACTCGACGCGCTCGGCGGCGCGCCGCCAGGCGCTGGATTTGGGCTGCACCGGCGGCTCGAACTCGTCGCGCTCTTGCCTGCGGCGTGCGGCGCGGCGATGCAGGAAGGCGCGGAACGACAGCCACCAATGGGTGAGGGCGCCGAGCGCCAGGATACCCTCATCGCCCTCGTCTTCATCCTCGTCGAACAGCATCTCGTCCTGCTCGCGCGGATCGGGCGCGGCAGCGCGCTCCATGACGGCGAAGCCGTTCTTGCGCGCGATCAGCGCCGAGCCATAGGCAAACAGCCACAACATCGGCGCGGCGAGGACGACCGCGATGATCGTCGCGAAAAGCCCTTTCGGATAGCCGCCGACCGCAATGCCGGGGATCTTCAGCACCATGTCGCCGAAGACGCCACCAAGTCCGGTCGGCAGCGGCCAGGTGTTGGGCGGCGTCACGCAACCTGCGATGGCCGCGGCCAGGAGCGCAAAGCCGAACCAGGCGAAGCCGCGCTTCGGCAATTTGTCAACGCCGCGCGCGGTGAAAAGCAGAAAGCCCCAGACAACCGCCGGCACCAGCCCGGCGACGGCGGCAAGGCCGAAGAACTGCATGGCAAGGTCAGAGAACACCGCACCGGCATAACCCATGGCGTTGGTGACGACGTTGCTGGTGGCGTGCGAGAAGCTCGGGTCGGCAACGTTCCACGTGGCCAAAGCCGCGATGCCGAAGGCGGTGAACAGGAACAGCCCGGCGCCGGCCAGCCGTCCGACCTGGCGCCGCGCGAATGCCTGGATGCCGTGCCCCGTATCGGTCAGCGCGAGCGGTGCTGAGGCGCCTGAACGCATGCTCTTCCCCGTGATCGTTGCCTGGCCGGGCGCATGGCGCATTCCGGCAGATTCGAACGCCAGACTATCGGGGGGAAGGTTAAGGCCGCATTAACCATGGACCTTTACCGGAGATGGCGCGGAAACGACGGTGGCGAGCCGCGAAGCCCGCCACCTTTTTGCTTGAAACGCCGGAACGAACAGGCCTTTTCGGACCTGACCTCGAGTGTCACTTGTTGGCGCCGCCATACGCCATCAGATTGGCGCAGAATTCGGCGTGAGGCTTGCTCATCGCCGCGTCCTGGCACTCCTTCATCATCTTGTCCTGCTTGTCCTTCGGCGTCGCCGCCCAGGCCGCCTTGAAGTCGGCTTCGGGCTTTGGACAAAAAAGGAGGCCCGGAAGGGTGTTCCGGGCCTCAAGGCGTGAGCCCCTTTCGAGACATCACGACGGGATCTTGGGAGGAATTCCGGGCCGGCGGGAGGAGGATCCGCCGGCCCTCGGGGGCAATTCCAGGAAAAGTGTGAAACCCTCCGGAATTGCGCCCATGTAAAGGGCAAAGGCAGCCTTACGGCACCACCTCGCCGTGCTGGGTGACGTCGAGACCTTCGACCTCTTCCTGGGTCGACGGACGCAGGCCTACCAGCGCCTTGACGATGTAGAGGATCACGAAGGTGGCGATCGCCGTCCACAGGATGGTGAAGACAATGCCGTAGAGCTGCTTGCCGACAGAGGCGTCCTTGCCGAGCGCGTTGATCGTCGGATCGGCGAGCGCGCCGGTGAGCAGCGCGCCGACGATGCCGCCAACGCCGTGCACGCCGAAGGCATCGAGCGAGTCGTCATAGCCGAACGCGTGCTTGAGCTTGACCGCCGAGATGTAGCAGATGACGCCGGCGAGGATGCCGACGACGAAGGCGCCGGTCGGGTTGACGAAGCCGGAAGCCGGCGTCACCGCCACGAGGCCGGCGACGGCGCCCGAGATGATGCCGAGCACCGAAGGCTTCTTGGCGACGATCCATTCGGCGAACATCCAGGCGAGCGCCGCAGCGGCGGTGGCAACCTGCGTGTTCATCATCGCGGCGCCGGCAAGGCCGTCAGCCGCCAGTTCCGAACCGGCGTTGAAGCCGAACCAGCCGACCCACAGCAGCGAGGCGCCGATGACCGAATAGACGAGATTATGCGGCGCCATGTTGGTGGTGCCGTAGCCTTCGCGCTTGCCCAGCACCAGCGCGCAGACCAGACCCGCGACACCGGCGTTGATGTGGACCACGGTGCCGCCGGCGAAGTCGAGCACGCCGGCCGAGCCGAGGAAGCCGCCGCCCCACACCCAGTGCGCGATCGGCGCGTAGACGAACACCAGCCACAGGCCCATGAAGATCAGCAGCGCCGAGAATTTCATGCGCTCGGCGAAGGCGCCGGCGATCAGCGCCGGCGTGATGATGGCGAAGGTCAACTGGAACATCGAGAAGACGAATTCGGGAATATTCGCCACGCCCGGCAGCCAGAGCGTCGAGACGGTGATGCCGTGGTGGAAGAACCGCGAGAAGCCGCCGACATAGCTGTTCAGGCTGGCGGATTCGTTGGTGGTGAAGGCGAGCGAATAGCCGAACATGAACCACAGCACCGTCACCAGGCAGGTGATGGCGAAGCTCTGCATGATGGTGGCGAGCACGTTCTTCTTGCGCACCATGCCGCCGTAGAACAGCGCCAGGCCCGGAATGGTCATCATCAGCACCAGCGCCGTCGAGGTCAGCATCCAGGCGGTATTGCCGGTGTCGAGAACCGGGGTCGGAGCGGCGGGTGCCGCAGGCGCCGCCGGAGCGGCCTCCTGCGCGAAGGCGGCGGCAGTGCTCAGCGCTACGAGAGCGAGCGAAGCGGCCGCGCGTCCCGTCGTCTTCAAGGTGGAAGGAATATTCATTTAACTCTCCGTTGGAATGGATGGTCGCCGCTCAGAGCGCGTCGGTGTCTGTTTCGCCGGTACGGATGCGCACCGCCTGGTCGATGCCGAAGACGAAGATCTTGCCGTCGCCGATCTGGCCGGTCTTGGCGGCCGAGGTGATGGCTTCGACGGCCTTGTCGACCATGTCGGCGCCGACCGCGACCTCGATCTTGATCTTGGGGAGGAAGCTGACCGCGTACTCCGCGCCGCGATAGATTTCCGTGTGCCCCTTCTGACGCCCGTAGCCTTTAACTTCGGTGACGGTCAGGCCCTGGATGCCGACGGCGGTGAGCGCTTCGCGCACCTCGTCGAGCTTGAACGGCTTGATGATTGCCATCACGATTTTCATAAGGTTTCACCCTTTGCTGTTGCGGTCCCCCGCGTTTGCACACCTACACCGATCCCGAGGAGAGCCGGAGAGTGCCCGACAGGATTCAAGCTCCGTGCCAATTGCCGAAGCAGGGCGTTAACCTGTTGTAAACAAAGGGGCTGAGCGGCCTGCGCACATCATTTGTGCGCAGTCGCATCGGGTGTCGTGATCAAAAAATAGGCAAAATTTCAAAAATGCCTGCTTGGCAGGCATCAACCGGAAGCCGGCTCAGCGCTTGAGTCGGATCAGGCCCTCCTGGGCGACCGAAGCGATGAGCGTTCCATCCCGCGCGAACAGCGAACCGCGGGTGAAGCCGCGCGACCCTTGCGTCGACGGGCTGTCCTGGTTGTAGAGGATCCAGTCGTCCAGCGAGTGGCTGCGGTGGAACCACATGGCATGGTCGAGGCTGGCCGCCTGGATGTCGCGGTCGAAGATGGCGCGGCCATGCGCGAAGGTCGAGGTGTCGAGCAACGTCATGTCGGAGAGGTAGGCGAGCACGGCCGCCTGTATCGCACGGTTTTCGGGCACCGGGCCGGTGGTGCGGATCCAGATGTTCTGCTGCGGCTCCAGCTTTTCGCGGCTCGTATAGTGCTTCAGCATTACCGGCTTCATCTCGATCGGCCGGTCGCGATCCCAGTAGCGCCTGATGCCTTCCGGCACCGCTTGCCCGAATTTGCCGAGCAGCTCGCGCTGGGACAGCAGCGTGTCGGGCGCCGGCACGTCGCGCGGCATCGGCATCTGGTGCTCAAGGCCAATCTCGTCCTGCTGGAACGAGGCCTCCAGCGAGAAGATCGCCTGGCCATGCTGGATCGCCACGACCCGGCGCGTGGTGAAGGAGCCGCCGTCGCGGATGCGGTCGACCTCGTAGACGATCGGCAGCTTGGTGTCGCCGGGCCGCATGAAATAGCCGTGCAGCGAATGCACATGGCGCTCCGGTTCCACGGTGCGCTGCGCGGCGACCAGCGCCTGGGCGATGGTCTGGCCGCCGAAGACGCGCTGCCAGTCGACCTTCGGGCTGCGACCACGATACAGATTGTGTTCGAGCTGCTCGAGGTCGAGAATGTCGAGAAGCTCGTCCATGGCCGCCGTCATGTCTGAAATCCTTCAAGGGATGCGCCATGGCCGGTTTCGGACAGGATGTGCGGCCAGTCAAGGCCGCAAGCGGCGGCGCGACGAAGCCGCGAAAGGATGATGCCATGGTCGACCGCAAGCCGGATGGAGCAAAGGCCGATGCGAACCGCGAAGCGCCGCTCGACGTGCTCATCGCCGGGGCGGCCTATGTCGGCCTCACCGCGGCCGTGTCGCTGAAGCAGGCGCGGCCGAGCCTCGCCATCGCCGTCGTCGACGCCGCGCCTGCGGGCGTCTGGCAGCGGGACGGCCGCGCCTCGGCCATCGCCGCGGCCGCCAGCCGCATGCTGGAGCAGCTCGGCGTCTGGGACGAGATCGCGCCGGAGGCGCAGGCGATCACCGAAATGATCATCACCGATTCGCGCGCCGCCGACCCGGTGCGCCCGGTGTTCCTGACCTTCGACGGCGAGGTGGCGCCGGGCGAGCCTTTCGCCCACATGGTCGCCAACCGTGACTTGAACGGCGCGCTGCGCCGCCGCGCCGAAAAGCTCGGCATCGATATCATCGAAGGCGTCGCGGTCAGCGCCTTCGACGTCAACGGCGCCGGCATCACAGTGCATCTGGCCGACGGCGCGGCGATGAAGGCGCGGCTGCTGATTGCCGCCGACGGCGTCAACTCCAGGCTGCGCGACCTGGCCGGCATCAAGACCGTCAAATGGGAATACGGCCAGTCCGGCATCGTCTGCACGGTGGCGCATGAGCGCCCGCACAACGGCCGCGCCGAGGAGCATTTCCTGCCAGCCGGCCCCTTCGCGACACTGCCGCTGAAGCCGGACAAGGACGGAACCAACCGCTCGTCGATCGTCTGGGTGGAGCGCACGCAAGATGCGAGGGCTCTGGTCGAGGGCGACGAGTTCGTCTTCGAGCACGATCTGGAGCAGCGCTTCGGCCTGAAGCTCGGCGAAATAAGGGTCGTCGACAAGCCGCGCGCCTGGCCGCTCGGACTGACGCTGGCCCGCGCCTTCGTCGCGCCGCGCATCGCGCTCGCCGGCGACGCCGCGCATGGCATCCACCCGATCGCCGGTCAGGGTCTCAATCTCGGCTTCAAGGATGTCGCCGCGCTCGCTGAAGTCATCGTCGAGGCTGACCGTCTAGGCC
>NZ_RZRX01000154.1:0-15082 GCF_003997405.1 Mesorhizobium sp. M2A.F.Ca.ET.042.01.1.1 | reverse complement strand
CGCCTGCATGATGTCGGCCATCCGCGCCTCGGTGTCACGGGCATGGTCGGCCGCTTCCGCCGCGGCGACCGCGCGCGCCTTGGCGGCGCGCCACAGGGCAATGACGAGCGCGGCGAACAGCACGACGAACAGGACAGCGACGATACCAAGCGCCTGGCCGAGCGTGATGGTGCTGGCGCCGAGCCGCGCGACCGGTTGCGAAAGGATGGAGGTCATGTCGTTCATGCGCGCAGCATAACCGATTCGCATCGCCGGCACAGATCAAAACGTGAACACGGAAAAGCTGCCCCCGTTGACGCTTCTCCAGCGAAGTCTTAGGTGAGACGCCATGTCGATCAAGCCGCTCATCATCCTTCCCGATCCCGTCCTGCGCCAGGTTTCAAAGCCGGTCGAGCGAGTCGACGCCGATTTGCGCAAGCTCGCCGACGACATGCTGGAAACCATGTATGACGCGCCGGGCATCGGCCTTGCGGCGATCCAGATCGGCGAGCCGCGTCGGCTCCTGGTCATCGACCTCGCCAAGGAAGGCGAGGAGCCTCAACCGCATGTCTTCATCAATCCCGAAGTGCTCGAGAGTGCCGACCAGCGTTCCGTCTATGAGGAAGGCTGCCTGTCGATTCCCGATTATTATGCCGAGGTCGAGCGCCCGGCTTCCGTGCGGGTGAAATATCTCGACCGCGACGGCAAATTGCAGGAGATACAGGCGGAAGGCCTGATGGCCACCTGCCTGCAGCATGAGATCGACCACCTCAACGGCGTGCTGTTCATCGACCACATCTCGAAGCTGAAGCGCGACATGGTGGTGCGCAAGTTCAAGAAGCTCGCCAAGGACAAGACGCCGGGCAGGATGGTGGGCTGAGGGCCGTTTCGGCCGCGCGAGCACGTGAGCCTACCGCAAGACAGGATCGCAGGACCTCATGTCGCTTCGCGTCATCTTCATGGGCACGCCGGACTTTTCCGTGCCGACCTTGCGCGCCATCGCCGAAGCCGGTCACGAGATCGCGGCCGTCTACACGCAGCCGCCGCGTGCCGCCGGCCGCCGCGGGCTGGAACTGACGCCCTCACCGGTGCAGCGCGAGGCCGAGCGGCTGGGGCTCGAAGTGCGCTCGCCGACATCGCTGAAGGGCGAAGCCGAGCAGGTGTCATTCGCGGCCTTGCAGGCCGATGTCGCCGTGGTCGTCGCCTATGGATTGCTGCTGCCGAAAGCCATTCTGGACGCGCCGCGGCTCGGCTGCCTCAACGGCCATGCCTCGCTTTTGCCACGCTGGCGTGGTGCTGCTCCCATCCAGCGTGCCGTCATGGCCGGCGATGCCTGGACCGGCATGATGGTCATGAAGATGGAAGAGGGTCTGGACACCGGGCCGGTGGCTTTGGTTGAAAAAGTTGCGATCGGACCCGATATGACGGCCGGCGAATTGCATGACCGCCTGATGCTTCAGGGCGCTTCGCTGATGGTCGAGGCGCTCGCGCAGTTGGGGACAAATTGTCTGACATTTACCCCTCAGGCGGCGGAAGGGGTGACCTACGCCCGAAAGATCGATAAATCGGAGACACGCGTAGACTGGACGCGGCCTTCTGGCGAAGTCCACAATCACATTCGCGGCCTCTCGCCCTTTCCGGGCGCGTGGTGCGAGGTCGAAATTGGCGGCCGCATGGAGCGGCTGAAACTGCTTCGCTCGGCGCTCTCGGATCGCGTCGGCGAGTCGGGAGGAATTCTCGATGACCGGCTGACGGTCGCCTGCGGATCGGGCGCGGTCAGGCTGGTCGAAGTTCAACGGGCGGGCGGAAGGCCTGCCGCCGCGCAGGAGTTCTTGCGCGGAGCCAAGATCACAAAAGGAACGAAACTGACATGAGCATGATGTCGATACGCGCGGCGACGCCGCGGGATCGCGAGGCGATCCGCCTCGTCGAAGAACATGCCTTTGGCCAGCAGGCGGAAGCCGGGCTGGTCGATGCCCTGGTCACCGGCGGCGACGCCGTCGTCGAGCTGGTGGCGGAAGAAGACGGCCAAGTCGTCGGCCACATCCTGTTTTCCAGGCTTTACGTGCAGAATGGCGGCAAGCGTTTCGCCGCCGTCGCGCTGGCGCCGCTGGCGGTCGAGCCCTCCTTCCACGGCACCGGCATCGGCGGTGCGCTGATCCGCGAGGCGCATGTCCGCCTCAAGGAAGCCGGCGAGACGCTGGCCGTTGTCCTGGGCGATCCGGTCTATTACGGCCGCTTCGGCTACACCCATGGCCGCGCCGCAAAGTTCGACAGCGAGTATCAGGGCGAGGCGCTGCAGGCGCTGGCCTGGGGCGACGCGCCCGAGACCGGCAGGCTGGTCTACGCTTCGGCCTTCACCGCTTTGGCCGCCTAGGCTAAGGCAAAGCACAAGCTGGCATGCCGCGTTTTCGGCTCGATATCGAATATGACGGCAGCCAGTTCGCCGGCTGGCAGCGTCAGGCCGACCAGCCCTCGGTGCAGCAGGCGATCGAGCAGGCGATCGAGAAGTTCTGCGGTGAAGACTTAAGAATACGGGCCGCCGGCCGCACCGATGCCGGCGTGCACGCCACCGCCCAGGTGGCGCATGTCGATCTTGCCAAAGCGTGGCCGGGCGACAAGGTGCGCGATGCGGTGAATGCCCATCTGCAGGCCGCCGGTGCGCGAATCGCCATCCTCAAGGCGGCGGTCGTCGCCGCCGATTTCGACGCGCGCTTTTCCGCCACCGGCCGCCACTATCTCTATCGCATCCTCAACCGTCGCGCGCCGGCGGCCCTGGAAAAGGGCAAGGTCTGGTGGGTGCCGAAGCGCCTCGACGCCGAGGCCATGCACGAGGCGGCGAAAGTGCTGCTCGGTAAGCACGACTTCACCACCTTCCGCTCCACCCAGTGCCAGGCCGAAAGCCCGGTCCGCACGCTTGACCGCCTCGACGTCAGCCGCGATGGCGATTTCATCGAGGTGCGCAGCTCGGCGCGCTCCTTCCTGCACAACCAGGTTCGCTCGATGGTGGGCTCCTTGCGGCGCGTCGGCGACGGTTCCTGGCGCGCGGCCGATCTCAAGGCGGCGCTCGAAGCGCGCGACCGCGCCGCCTGCGGCCAGGTAGCCCCGCCGGACGGGCTTTTTCTCGTCGGCGTCGATTATCCGGAAGAGACATGATCCCGAACCATCGGCCCGGAAGACCCTGAGCAGGGCAGTCGGCGGCAGGCACCTGACCGGCCCAACCTGTCAAGCGCGACGCCGGCCGACTGTTCGTGGCCCAAATATCATCCCGTCCTCCCGTGCAGCAGGTCGAGCCGCCGCAACAATTCCGTCGGCACCTGCTCGGCGGTGCGCGACGCGCCAGCGAAGATAGTGCCGCTGTTGCCGTCCAGCGTGATCACCGCGCCGGGGTCGAGCCATTCGTCGCCGAAACCGATCCGGCCGCCGGGCTCGTCGATGCGCATGGCCTCGCAGCCGACGAGACAGACCTTGCCGAGCTGCCGCGCCACCACGGCCGCGTGGGACGTGCGCGCGCCGTGCCGGGTGAGCAGGCCCCGCACGCGGTCGATCAGCGCGACGTCATGCGTCTCGGCGTTGTCCCGTGCCAGGATCGCCGGTTTTCCCGCCGCCTCGGCCGCCGCGACCTGCTCCTCGTTGAGCGCGACCACGCCGCTGGCGACGCCGCTGGAGGCGGTCGCGGCATGGCCGAGCGTCGCTGCCGCCGCGCCGTCCTCGGCCACGATGACGCGCGTGGTCAGCGCGGCCGCGTCGAGGCCGGCGGTGCGGCTGCGCGCGGTGTCGCGGTCGATCAGCCCCTCGTCCGCCATGTCGAGAGCGATGCGGGCCGCCGCCTGGGGCGTGCGCTTGCCTTCGCGGGTCTGCAGCAGGAAGAGCTTGCCGTCCTCGACGGTGAACTCGAAATCCTGCATGTCGCCGAAATGCCGCTCAAGCGCCTTGGTCGCCTCGACCAGCTCCTCCCAGACGCGCGGAGCGATCGCGGCCAGCCGGTCGTGGCCCTGCGCGCTGCGCCGGCCGCTGACCACGTCCTCGCCCTGCGCGTTGAACAGGAAATCGACCCAAGGGGCGGGATCGCCGTCGCTGGGGTTGCGGGTGAAGCCCACACCGGCTCCGGACAGCCCGCCCGCATTGCCGAACACCATGCGCTGGACCGTCACCGCCGTGCCCATGCCATGGCTCAATCCGCGCATCTCGCGATAGACGACGGCCTTGGCGCTCGACCAGGAGCGGAACACCGCCGCGATTGCCGCCTGCAACTGCGCGACGGCGTCCTGTGGAAAGGCCTCCTGCGTCAGCCGCAGGTAGGTTTCCAGATGCCGCTGCGCGAGATCGCGCAGCGCGGCGAAGTCCAGCGCGCGCTCATCCTCGCCCATGCGCACCTGATCGAGATCGGCCTCGAACGCGGCCGCTTCGATGCCAGCCACCACCTCGCCATAGCCTGCTATCAGGCGGCGATAGGCGTCCCAGGCCAGCCGCGGATTGCCGGTCGATCGGATCAGCCCCGGCAGCGTCGCGTCGGTGAGGCCGATATTGAGCAGTGTCTCCATCATCCCCGGCATCGACACTGGTGCTCCGGAGCGGACGGACAGGAGAAGCGGCCGGCGCGGATCGCCGAAGCGCAGTCCGGTCGCGGCTTCGAGATGCGTCAACGCATCGCGCCAGAGCGCGGGCGTGACCGCTTCCGGATGGGCGCAGAGGTTGGTGCCCAGCACGAAAGCCGGCGGCACGTTCAGCCCAAGCGCCGCCATCCGCGCGAGATTATAGGCCTTGAAGCCCATCGTCTCGGGCGATGCCGCCTTGGCGAGCGGCGCGCCGGGCACGATGAGGCCAGCCGCTCCTTGTGCCGGAATGCCCATCGATGCGTCGTTCACGCCCGTCTCCCCTGATGGTCCGCGCCGACCCGCGTGAAGACCAGACCGCGCATTGCGTAGCCGGTGCGCAGCAGCGCGTCGGTGGATGCCTCCAGCGCGGCCGCGAAATCGGTGCCGAGGCTGAGCGCGGCGGCGTCCGATACGTGGCGCACGAACAGCCGCCTGACATCGCGGGTCAGCGCGTCGCAAAGCTTCTCGGCATTGACCACCCGCCAGCAGGCGGCCAGGAATTCGTCCTGGTCCTCTGCAAGGCTTGCTTCGTTGAGCGTGCGCGCCACGGCAAGCGCCTTGACGTGATCCTGTGCCGCGTCGAGCACCTTGTCGGCCAGCCGGCGCAGCGCGGCGCGTAATTCGTCGTTCCAGCCGTGATGGTCGTGCTCGGCGATCAGCGACAGCACGAAAACGGCCTCCTCGAGCTCGTCGGCCGCATCGTCGGCGCATTCGATCAGCCGCAGGAAGGGCAGCCAGCGCGCGTTGCCCGCGGCCTGGTCGCGCAGCCGCATCACCAGATGATCGGCCTTGCGTTCCCAGACCTTGGCGCGCTCCGAGAGCTTTCGCGCCGCCTTGACGTCCGTTTCGTGGCCATGGGCCAGCGCATCGCGTATGCCCTCTGCCAGGGCCTGGCAGAAGGCGGCGTGCTCGCCGAGCAGGGCGAATTCGTCCCGGTGGCGGCCGACATGGCGCGACAGAAGCAGCCGGATCTGGTCGGCGACCAGGGCGGCGGTCTGGCCCGCCTGCATGGCATTGGAGGAAAGCACCAGCGCTTCGGTCAGGAAATCACGCGCCTCGACCTCGCCCAGCACGCCGTCCAGCCGGTCGCCGACGCGAAAGTGGTCCGGCGACAGCGCTTCCATCGCGTCGAAGACCAGCTGCTCGGCCCCGGCCATGAGCCAGCCCATGTGGCCTGCCTCGCGATGCGCCGCCTCGGTCAGCACCGCGACGGAGAGCGGCTTGGCCACCAGCCGGTTCAGCCGCTTGCGCGCCCGGTTCCAGTCGATCAGGAAGACGATGCGCGCGCCCAGCCCCTCGAGGACGGCGTCCGCCGCCCCGGCATCGGCGCAATCGAAACGTGCCGTGCCGACGACATAGTCGGCGCCTGCGTTCAGCCCGGCGCTGCGCCGTGCGCCGACGCCTGACCATTGCGCACCGATTTCCGACAAGAGTTCCTGGAAGAAAGCGAAGCGCCGCTCGTGCAGGTCCGAATAGGTGAGCGTGATCGAAAGGCCCTCCATCTGGATCACCAGCACATGCGCGTCGTTGGTGCCGATGTCGTTCTGGATGAGCAGCCGCGCTCCGTCGCGGGTCGCCGCGGTATCGAGGCCGGGATGGTCGAGTTTGAGCTTGCGCGTGCGGTTCAGCCCACGCATGAACGCGGCGACCCGCGGGCGGTCGCCGGCATCGAGCTGCCAGACATGGGCGCCGTCGACAGTGTCGTCGGACATATCGGCCGCCATCCGGTTCAGGCTCTTGTGCAGATCCATCACCAGAATGTGGAATGTATCGTCCTCGCCGCGCCTCCCGCCGGTCAGCGCGACCATCTGGGCGTCGTCGAGCACGCCCGCGTTCAACCGGTCCAGCCAATCGCACCAGTGGTCGACTCGCGCCAGCAGCGCCAGGTGGGCGGCATCCGCGCTGCCCTCCAGCGGGCGGGCCATCAGGCGGATGTCGTCGGCAAGCAGCTTGCCCAGTCGGGGCAGGTCGGGAAGATGCAGCTTCCCGCCCTCCGACCAGGCCGCTTCCTGCATCACCAGCATCCAGGGCGCGTTGGCATGCGCGGCGGCATAGTCGCGGCGCAGGTCGGCCAGCGGGGCTGAGCCGTCGGCGGCATGGGCAGCGGCGGCCTGGAGCGCGGTCAGCGCGAATTTCAGCCGGTCATTGGCCGCGAGCGCGGCCTTTATCCGGGCCGGCAGGAGCAGTTTCGATTGACCGAGCGCGGCGACGACATCCACCTTTTCCATCTGTCAGCCATCCATCCTGTCGTGAAGCCTTGCGGTCCCGCTCATTGCCGGTTCATCCTTGTTCGAAAGTTCTCCGAAATCATAAGCCGACTTATGAAAAAGACTTCGAAGAATTGTGACAATCTTGTCATGATGAATTTACTCTGCGATCAAGGCGCGACCATTGATCTGGCGCAAATCACTTGAAGAAGAGTGTCAGGCGCCCGATTGCGCCGCGAAAAAGGCTGCGATGATGAATAACGCCCGGGAGCAATGCCCTTCGGATCATCCGATTGGATTTGTGAAGGGGGCTGCCGATACGAACCGAGGCAGGCGGCGGCGCCAGGACAGGATCGCGGGAGCGCGATAGGCCGCTGCTACGGCTAATGCGCGCCGAACTTCATTGCTTTAGGTTCCGGCGTCGCCGGGTATGTCGATGCCGAGCAGCGCCTGCAGGCCGAACAGGACGAGCAGCGAGGCGATGAACATGCCGACAAAGACGGCGGTGCCCACGGCGGCGCCCTTGCCGATCGACGCATTGGTCATGCGCCAGGTCAGCAGCGCCGACAGCGCGAACAGGAACAGGGAGACAAGGCTGCTGATCTCGCTGGTTGAGGGCAGGAACAGCCTGAGCAGCGCCGAGGGCAGCATCAGCCAGGCGATGATCGCCGACGCCCAGTTGGAAGCAACGACATAGTGGACGAAGCGGCCGCCTATGCCGGCGCGTGGCGCGATCAGCGCCAGCGCCACCAGCGGCAGCACCCAGGAGCCGATATCCACCGTCGCCAGCCTGATCAGCATGCCGAGGCGCCCGGCGAAGGCCTCCGGATCGCCGATCTCGTTGGCGATACCGACCCAGCCGACGATCAGCGCCGGCGCCGCCACGACGATGGCGTAGAAGGAGTTCCAGAAACCGTCCGCCGAAAGGTCGAGCAGGCGCAGCCCGTCGGCCTTGCCGAACATCAGCCGCCAGGCGCCGGCCAGCGAAGCATAGGTTTCGTCCGCCGATAGCATGGTCACGAAAGGCCTTTTGCGAACCAGTCTTCGATGAAGCGTTCGTAGATCTGCGTCAGCGTCTCGAGGTCGGCAAGCGCGACGCGCTCATCCACCATATGCATGGTCTTGCCGACCAGCCCGAACTCGACCACCGGGCAATAATCCTTGATGAAGCGCGCGTCCGACGTGCCGCCGGAAGTGGAGAGCGCCGGCGTCCTGCCGACCACCGTCTTGACCGAGCTGCTCAGAGTATCGATCAGCCTGTCGTCGCGGGTGAGGAAGACATGGCTCGGCCGGTCGCGCCAGGCAAGCTCGTAGTCGACCGGCGTCTTCTTGCCCGGCCGGTATTTCTTGCGCCCCGCCGCCTGGTCGAGCCGGTTGTGGATCTCGGCCTGGATCGTCTCCGCATCCCATGTGTCGTTGAAGCGGATGTTGAACGTCGCCGTCGCCTTGGCCGGGATGACGTTGGTCGCCGGATTGCCGACGTCGATCGATGTCACTTCGAGATTGGTCGGCTGGAAATCCTTGGTTCCCTTGTCGAAAACGGGATGGAGCAGCGCGTCGACCAGGCTCATCAGCCCGCGCACCGGATTGTCGGCAAGCTGCGGATAGGCGGCATGGCCCTGGCGTCCGTTGACGGTCACGGTGCCGGACAGCGAGCCGCGCCGCCCGATCTTGATCATGTCGCCCAGCGCATCCGGATTGGTCGGCTCGCCGACGATCGAGGCGTCCCACTTCTCGCCCTTGGCCGCCGCCCAGTCGAGCAGCTTGGTGGTGCCGTTGATCGCCGGGCCTTCCTCGTCGCCGGTGATGAGCAGCGAGACCGAGCCTTTCGGGCCGCCGTTTTTCTCCACGTGGCGAGCCACCGCGGCGATGAAGCAGGCGATGCCGCCCTTCATATCGACGGCTCCGCGACCATACATCTCGCCTTTGGCGATTTCGGCGGCGAAGGGCGGATGCGTCCACGCCCATTGGTCGCCCACCGGCACGACATCGGTATGGCCGGCAAACATCAGATGCGGGCCGTTGCCCGAGCGCCGCGCATAGAGGTTTTCGATGTCCGGCGTGCCGTCTTCCGAAAAGACTGGACGCTCGACCGAAAAACCGAGCGGCTTCAGCATGTCCTCCAGCGCGGCAAGCGCCCCACCTTCTGCGGGTGTCACGGACGGACAGCGGATCAGGGCGGCAAGATTCGCGGCGGGATCGGTCGGCAATGTCATGGGCAAAGCGATAGTCGAAAGCGTTTGTCGTGTCACGGTGACAGATGATCGCCGGTCATGCCGCCGACAGTATGGTTTTCATCACGTATAAATGCATGTTGCGAGCCAGATGAGGACAAATGCATGGCCAGCGAAACAAGCACCATCGCGATAGCCGGCGCCGGCAGCATCGGCTGCTATGTCGGCGGGTGCCTGGCGCTCGCCGGACGCAAGGTCGTTTTCCTGGGCCGCGGCCGCGTGGTCGAGGCCATGCGCCAGGGCGGATTGCGGATCAGCGATCTTGATGGCCGCGACCGCCGCCTCGCAGCGCAAGCGATTACGGTCACCGACGATCCGGCGGTCGCGTTGCGCGAGGCGGATGTCGCCCTGGTGACGGTGAAGAGCGGCGCGACCGCGGAGATGGCCGGGCTGATTGGCACTCATGGGCGCCCGGATGCCGTGGTGGTCAGCCTGCAGAACGGCGTCGACAACGCCGACCGGCTGCGCGCTGCGCTCCCCGGGCGGCGGGTGCTGACCGGCATGGTGATGTTCAACGTCGTCCAGTCGCCGGACGGCGAGCTGCCGTTCCGCATCCATCGCGCCAGCCAGGGCGAGGCGATGATCGACGACGGCATCGAGGGCCTTGCCGAGCTGCTCGATGTCGACGGGCTTGCCGTCGAGGCGCGGGCCGACATGAAGGCGGTGCAGTGGGGCAAATTGCTGATGAACCTCAACAATGCGCTGGTGGCGCTCTCCGACCTGCCGCTGGCAATCCAACTGGCCGACCGGAGCTGGCGCATGATCCTCGCCGCCCAGGTCGACGAGGCGCTCGCCGCGATGAGGGCGGCGGGGACAGCGCCGGCGCGCATCACCGGCCTGCCGCCGGCGCTGCTGCCGAAAGTGCTGCGGCTGCCCGACTGGCTGTTCGGCCTCCTGGCGCGCCGCATGCTGGCGATCGACCCCCAGGCGCGTTCGTCGATGTGGGATGATCTCAAACGCGGTCGCCCGACTGAGATCGACGAATTGCAGGGCGCGGTCATTCGCCTGGCCAGGCAGGTCGGCATCCCGACGCCGATGAACGAACGGGTCACGGCTCTGGTGCGTCAGGCCGAAGCGGAAAGGCGCGGTCCCCCCGGCCTCGGGCCGGGTGCGGTCAGCGCAATTCCAGGAAAAGTGTGAGCGGTTATCCGTCCGGAATGCGCAAAAACAAAAGGATGGAGCGGTTCGCCGTGTCCTTGAAACGGTGAACCGCTCTATCGGCGGCCTTCGATCAGCGTGATCTTCTGCCAGATCTTGCGCGACAGGTTGGAGCTCAGGTTCTCGATGTCGTTGACCCCGTCGATGACGACATCGTCATTGACCGACTGTGCGAACAGCGCCGCGACCTTGCCGGTGATCGACAGCATCTCCGAGCAATAGTCGAGATAGCGTGCAAGGTCCGCGGCGTTGGTGATGCGGGCGGGCGAGTGCGCGGTCGGCTTGAACTCGGCCGACAGCGCCGCCGGGTCTTTGGTCAGCTGGTGCATGTCGATGACATGGATCAGCGAGCGCAGCCCGTGCAACTGGCGGAAGACCTTCTTGCGCTTGATGCGCTCCTCGGTGCGGACCAGCGCCAGCAGTCCGAGCACGGCCAGGATGACGGTGTTGATCGTCGCTTCGATGCCTTGCATCGACTGCACGGCGTCGTCAGCGCCCGAGATGCGGTCGAGCGGCAGGATCGTGCCGACGAACAGGAACACCGCCACGCCGGCGATGAAGGCCGCGATGATGACGCCGCGCAGCCACCAGATCGGCGTCTCCAGTTGCCTGGCCGCCTTGGCGAGGTCCCGCGACAGCGACACCAGCTCGGCGGCGACGCCGCGCAGGCCGGCATCCGGAAAACGCTCGCCGATCCGCCCCTCCAGCCTTTCGGCCGTCTCGATGATCAGTTGCGGATCGAGCGCGCGGTAGCGCATGACGGCCTCACGAATCGGCCGGCGCGTTGGTGCGCCTGCCGTAGCGGTTCGGTCCGGGATCGCTGCGGAAACAGGAGAGGATGATGAGCAGGATGGGACCGATGATGAGCGAGATCAGCGCAAAATAGGTCGGCTTGCCGAAATCATGGAAGCGCTTTGCCGTCACCGCGAAGGTGGCCCAGGCCGAGACCAAGAGCACGCCCCAGCAGATCATGGCCCAGTTCTGGCTGGCGCTGGTGTTCAACTCCACCCGCGCGAACTGGTAGAACGGGAAAAACTGGACGAGCACCAGCAGGATGCCGGCAAGCGCATAGGCGACCGGGCTCAGCCGCCCCGACAGGCTGAAGAACAGCCAGAGGAATTGCGATCTTTCAGACAATCGCGTCCGCTCCGTCAAAGCATGTCTCCCGAAAGTGGGAACCGGTTTCGGGACAAAGACATGCGTAAAATCAAAACCTAAAGCGCAGGGAGCGAATCTGAAAGATCGCGACGCGCCTTAGGCAGGATCAATCGCGCAGCAACTCGTTGATCGAGGTCTTCGAACGCGTCTTGGCGTCGACGCGCTTGACGATGACGGCGCAGTAGAGGCTCGGACCCGGCTCGCCATTGGGCAGCGGCTTGCCTGGCATCGAGCCGGCGACGACCACCGAGTTCGCCGGCACCTCACCGTAGAAGACCTCGCCGGTTGCGCGGTCGACGATCTTGGTCGACTGGCCGATGAACACGCCCATGCCGAGCACCGAGCCTTCGCGCACGATGCAGCCTTCCACAACTTCGGAGCGCGCGCCGATGAAGCAATTGTCCTCGATGATGGTCGGCCCGGCCTGCATCGGCTCCAGTACGCCGCCGATGCCGACGCCGCCGGAAAGATGCACGTTCTTGCCGATCTGGGCGCAGGAGCCGACCGAGGCCCAGGTGTCGACCATGGTACCCGAATCGACATAGGCGCCGACATTGACGAAGGACGGCATCAGCACGGCGCCCGGCGCGACATAGGCCGAGCGGCGCACGATCGAGGACGGGACGGCGCGGAAGCCGGCCTTCTCGAAATCGACGGCGCTCCAGCCGTCGAACTTCGACGGTACCTTGTCCCACCAGACCGCCTGGCCGGGGCCGCCCTTGATGATCTCCATCGGGTTCAGCCGGAAGGAGAGCAGCACCGCCTTCTTCAGCCACTGGTTGACATGCCACGTGCCGTCGTCCTGCCGCTCCGCGACGCGGGCGACGCCGCGGTCGAGCAGGTCGAGCGCCGCCTGGATGGCGTCGCGCGTCTCGCCGCGCGTGGCGCTCGAAATCGTGTCGCGCTCCTCGAAAGCCTTTTCGATGGTCGTTTCGAGGCTCGCCAGATCGGGCTTCGACATGATTTCGCTCCATTACCAAGCTGTTAAGGGGCTCAGCCTTAACCTGTTTAAAAATCGCGCGGACCCTATGTTAAGGCTGAATGAGGGTCAATCGCGCCAGCGTCACGGGACGGCGCAAGTAAGGGAATTGGACGGGTGGATTCGATGACTCCCATGGAAAAGGCGGGGTGGACGCCGCTGCCGCATTCGGACGAGGACCTGGAGCGCGCGAAAAGCGTGCCGGACACCCCGCAGACTCGTGCCGAAACCTACCGGCTGGCCTGGAACGATCCGGACTTCATGACGCGGCGCGAATTGCGCGCCGTGCGGCTGCAGCTCGAGCTCTTGAAGCCGGAAATGATCCTGGCCGAACGCGGCATCCGCTCGACCGTGATCCTGTTCGGCGGCGCCCGCCTGCCCGAGCCCGGCGGCGAAGCCTGGGCAGCGAAGAACGAGACGCAGAAGAAGAACCTCGAGGCGAACAGCAGATATTACGAGGAAGCGCGCAAATTCGCCCGTCTGTGCTCGCAGCAATCGGCCACCTCCTATTATCGTGAATATGTCGTCGTCACCGGCGGCGGGCCTGGCGTCATGGAGGCAGGCAACCGCGGCGCCGACGATGTCGGCGCTCCGTCGATCGGCTTGAACATCGTGCTGCCGCACGAGCAGGCGCCCAACGCCTATGTCACGCCGGAGCTCTGCTTCAACTTCCACTATTTCGCCATCCGCAAGATGCATTTCGTCATGCGCGCCAAGGCGGTCGCCGTGTTCCCGGGCGGCTTCGGCACGATGGACGAGTTCTTCGAGACCCTGACCCTGATCCAGACAGGGCGCATGGAGCGCGTGCCGGTGATCCTGTTCGGCAAGGCCTTCTGGCGAAGGGTGATCGACCTCGATTTCCTCGCCGAGCAGGGCACGATCTCGCCCGGCGATCAGGACATCATCGATTTCGTCGACACCGCCGAGGAAGCCTGGGACATCATCCGACGCTTCTACAAGTTGGGGGAGTAGGAACTGAAGAACTGAGGAACTGAAGAACGATTCGGACTTCCTTTTTCTTCAATTCTTCAATTCTTCAATTCTTCAATTCTTCAGTTCTCCAATTCCTCTACTCCGGGACGGCATCCCGGCCATGCTTGCTCACACCGGCAACTCGGCCAGCCAGCCATTCGAGTGCGCGAAGCGCACAATGGCCGCTCGCGAGCGGAGCTCGAGCTTCCCGGACGCCCTGGTGCGATAGGTTTCGATCGTCTTGATGCTGAGGTTGAGGCGGGACGAGATTTCCTTGTTGCTGTAGCCGAGCGCCACCAGCTGGATGACCGACCGCTCCCGTTCGCTGAGATTGCCCGGATCGCCCTGCGGGGCGCAGCGCGGGCTCAATATGCGCGCCGCGAGTGCGGGATCGACATAATTGTCGCCGGCCAGCACGCATCGGATGGCCTGCAAGAGGTCCGTCGCGGTCGAGCGCTTGACCACGAAGCCGCGGCCACCGGCCGCAAGCACTTGGCGCAGGCAGCCGGGGTCCTCATGCGCCGTCAATGCTATGCAGCTGACCTCGGGAAAGCGCTCGCCGAGCCTTTCCACCAACACGACCCCGCTGTCGCCGGGAAGCGATATATCGACCACGGCGATATCGGGCAGCGTCTTGCCGATCCCTTCAAGGGCATCCTCGGCATTCCCGGCCAGGCCGACGACCGTCAGATCGTCCTGGCTGTTGATCATCGCCCCGACCCCCGACAGCATGATCGGGTGGTCGTCGACCAAAAATATCCGCCTGCAGCGCACCTTTAACCTCCATCAGTCGTGAAGAGCCCTTCCTCCGGAAGAGGCCTCTTGTCCTTGATGGTCTAGGCAACAGCCCCGCATGGCGCGGGACGCCCGTCTGTATCGGCAAGCCCTGAGGCGGCCGTAGCGGGTAAAGCTATCCCCCCGCCTAACCCATGCGGCGCGGATTGTAAGCCGCAGCTAATGTCCGGGATGTGCGGCGCTTCACGTAGACGAGTTTAGGAAAGGAGCGTCGCGGTTTTGCTGTCCGAATCTGTGCAAAACCAGACACTTGGCAAAACGCGACGAACAGGCCCGAAGCCGAAGCGACCGTTTCCCCACCCATCGGACTGTCCTTGGAAGGCGCAGCCCTTCCCCGCTATTCAATGTGCCAACGGCACATCCGCATAAACGGTAGTTCCTTTCATCGCGGCGCTTTCGACCGTCAATTCACCGCCGACCAGCGCCAGCCGCTCCCGCATTCCGGCAAGCCCCAGATGGCCCGGACCGGGGTCGGCGCGGCCGTCAAAGCCGCGGCCATCATCCTCGATTGCCAGGCGCATTCGATCGTCCTGAATATGGGCCGTTACGCTTACCCGGCTTGGCTGGGCATGCTTGCCGATATTGGTAAGCGCCTCCTGCGCGACACGATAAAGCGTGAGCGCGGTCTCTGCGGGCAGCGGGTTCGAAAGGGCGTCGAGATCCATCTCGCACGGAATGCCGAGCTGGCTGCAAAGCATTGTCGCCAGATCCTCGACCGAAGCCCGCAGGCCGAGACGATTAAGGTCGGCGGGCCGCAGATTCCAGGCAGCGTCATGCACCTTGGCGCTGAGTTGATCGACAAGCATCGCGGCGCGCTCGAGGCGGCCGTCCATCTCTTGCGTGCCGGCACGGACGTTGTGCAACTCCAGCGCGACGCTGGCCAGCATCTGGCCGAGCTCGTCATGCAGCTCCCGCGACAGGCGCAGGCGCTGCTCTTCCTGCACGGCGATCAAGCGCCGCGCAAGCCTACGGCGCAGGGCCTTATCGTCCTTGCCTGTGGTC
>NZ_RZRX01000153.1:0-15109 GCF_003997405.1 Mesorhizobium sp. M2A.F.Ca.ET.042.01.1.1 | reverse complement strand
GGCGAGGTCTTCGCGCTGGCGCAGGCTGGAGATCGCGGCGCATGACGACGAGCGTATCGCCGCGATCTCCAGCCTGCGCCAGCGCGAAGACCTCGCCTTTGCGGAACAGGTTGGCCTGCGCCTCCGCTTCGGCGGGTTCGACGAGGCGCCGCTGCGCGGGCACGCCCCCTTCGACATCACCGAGGTGGAAGACGATGCGCGGCAGCTTGACGAAGCGGTCGTCGCGGCAATCTTTGCCGCGGCAACGGAACAGCCCAAGGATCGGCGGCCCTGGCTCTTCTGCCCGATGGCCATCGGCGGGCATATCGACCACATGGTAGTCCTCAAGATCGTGTTACGGCATTATAACGCCCTGCGGGCGCGCTGGCGCATCGCCTTCTATGAAGATCTGCACTATGCCTCCGTCCGGCGGACGCGGGCGGCGGGGCTTGCCAGGTTCCAGGGCCTTGCCGCGCAATTGAAGCTCCGGCGCTCGCTTTGGCCCATTGGCGCGGCGGCCGACAAGCTGGCGCTCGTTGCGCTTTATCCGAGCCAGTTCGCGGAACCGCCAAGCTCGATAAAGCCATTCACACCGGCCCAGGGCATCCCGGCACCGGCGCATGAGGCGCTCTGGAGCACCGAGCCGGCATGACGCGCGCCAACCGGTCCTTGCCGCCGCTGCGCCTTGCGTGGACAGCGCTGGCCAAAAGCTGGTCGAGCAAGATCGACAAATTGCGCCGGCTGGCGGGCCGCCCTGGGCGGGGAACGCCTCTCGCTGCCGCATCCCAAGAGCCGTTTTCCGCCCTGATGCGCTCATCGGGAAATCTTGCCGACTTGCGTCCGCATTTGCTCGTCCTAGTGCCCTGGCTGCCAATCGGCGGCGCCGAGGTGCTGCTGGCTGACATCCTCGACAGCCTCAAAGCGGAATGGCGCCTCAGCATCGTCACCACCGAGACCGGCGACCATGCGCTGGCGCCAGCATTCGCGGCAATCACCTCCGAAATCTACCATCTGCCTGATCTGCTCGACCGAGGATATTGGTTCGAATTCATCGCCGCGCTCATGGCCTCGCGCGATTCCAAGGCGATCCTGTCAAGCGGATCGCGCTTCCTTTACAAGAACCTGAAGCGGATCAAGGCACGCTTTCCGGCGATCCTGAGCTACGACATCCTGCACAATGATGCGCCAAGGGCGCATTTGGCCTCGGCGCTGCGTGCCAGGTTTCACATCGATCGCCTCATCGCGGTGAACGAAAGGATTGGGCGCTCGCTCACCAGTGGCGGCGCTCGCCCCGGGACGGTGGCTATTATTCCCAACGGCGTCGATTACGAAGGCGTCTTCAATCCGCAAGGGGTCGACCGCGCCGCGGCCCGCAGGCGCTTCGGCGTCGAGGAGAACACCTTCGTCATCGGCTTCGTCGGGCGGATGAGCGAGGAAAAACGTCCTCTCGCCTTCCTGGCGGTTGCGGCGCCAATTCTCGCCGCCCATCCTGATGTCCGCCTTCTCGTGCTGGGCGACGGCCCTATGACCAAAGCGTTTCGCGATGCGGCCGATGCCGCCGGCATCTCCGCCCGCCTGCATCATTTGCCCCGCCTCGACCGGAAGGCGATGCCGCGATTCTATGCCGCCTGCAGCATCCTCGTGATGCCGTCGCGCATCGAAGGCACCCCGCTGGCGATGCTTGAGGCATTGGCGATGGGCTGCCCGGTGGCGACCACCGATGTCGGCGATGCGGCGCTCGTCATCCGCGAAGGCATCAACGGCTTCATCGTTCCGATCACGGTTCCGGAAGCGCTGACGCCGCGCATTGCCGGGCTGGTCGGCGACGCGGCGGCCCTCGAGCGGATGAGCGCTGCCGCCCGGCGGTCGATCATCGACACGGGACGGTCGGCCGACGCGATGCTCGCCGCCTACAGGGCATTGATGCGGCCGGAAATGCCCGCGTAACGCCGAAGGCCGTGGCGGCGAAAATGGGCCGCGCTTCAATCGGCCGCTGGCAGACGTCGCATGGTGAATTCGATCACATCGCCTGGGCGTTCGAACCAGCTTTCGATCTCGGTCCAGTAGGCCTGCTTCGGAAAGCGCTCGAACCACTCCTTGGCCTTGAGGCGAGCGGCGGGCCTCGGCAGCACGAAGGTCTCGCGCAGGAAACCGTCGCACGGCAGGTTCGCGCGCTCGGCGCGCGAGCGCTCCAGCCTCTTCTTCAAGCCATCCAGCGGCGGTCTTGCCGGGGTGCGCATGAAGGAACTCCCTTGCACCTGGATCAGACAGGACTTGACCCTTGTCTTTAACAGATTAGGGATCGCGCGCAGAAAAAACGAGTCATTTGTCGGCCGCGACTGGAGACAGCTTTTGGAACGACCCGAAATACCGGTGGGGTTGCCGGCCGACATCGAGCAGAAGAAGATGAAGGCCCGCCTCTGGTTCGAAGCGCTGCGCGAACGTATCTGCGCCACCTTCGAGCAGCTCGAGCAGGAGCTTCAGGGACCGCTGTCCTCATGGTCGCCCGGCCGTTTCGAGAAGACGCCCTGGGAGCGCGACGAAGGCCGCGGTGGCGGCGGCACCATGTCGATGATGCGCGGCCGCGTCTTCGAGAAGGTCGGCGTGCACACCTCGACCGTCCATGGCGAATTCTCGCCGGAATTCAGGAAGCAGATTCCTGGCGCCGAGGAGGATCCGCGCTTCTGGGCAAGCGGCATCTCGCTGATTGCGCATCCCTGGAACCCCAATGTGCCTGCCGTGCACATGAACACGCGCATGGTCGTCACCACGCGCCAATGGTTTGGCGGCGGCGCCGATCTGACGCCGGTGCTCGACCGCCGCCGCACCCAGGACGACCCCGACACGATTGCCTTCCATCGCGCCATGCAGTTCGCCTGCGAGAAGAACGCCGCGGTCGCCGACTATCCCAAATTCAAGGCCTGGTGCGACGAATATTTCTTCCTGCCGCACCGCAACGAGCCGCGCGGCATCGGTGGCATCTTCTTCGACTGGCTGCATTCGGGCGAGGACAAGGGCGGCTGGAACGCCGATCTCAATTTCGTCCAGGACGTCGGCCGCTCCTTCCTGGTCGTCTATGCCCATCTGGTTCGTGGCAACTTCAACCAGAACTGGACCGATGGCGAGCGCGACGAACAGCTGATCCGGCGCGGCCGCTACGTCGAATTCAACTTGCTTCACGATCGCGGCACCATCTTCGGCCTGAAGACCGGCGGCAACGTCGCCTCGATCCTGTCCAGCCTGCCGCCCGAGGTAAAATGGCCGTAACGATCCGGTGAGCGCGGCCATGGCCGCATTGCTGTCCCATTCGCCGAATCTTGGCGGGTAATGTGGCAGGGACGATATCTTTTTTGTCTAATATCCATTTGAAAAAATTGAGCTATTTAGAGTCGTCGGGTCGGGAAGCGCCGGCGGCAGAGGTGGCGGTCATCGCATCCATAGCCGTGACTCGACGCGACTTGACGGCCCTGATCAAAGAAAGGGCGCCTGATCCAACGGGCGCCCGCATTTCCAGGAGAGCATGCCATGCGCAAGCTTATCGTGACGGCGGCGACCGCCGCCTTCCTCGCCTCCGGTGGCGCCGCGTTCGCGGCGGTCAAGCACACCACGGGAACCGTGAAGAGCTTTGATGGAACGGCCATGAGCCTGGTTCTGAACAACGGATCGACCTTTACCCTGTCCAAGGCCTTCAAGGATCCCGGCATTCAGGCCGGCGAGAAGGTCCGCGTGTCCTGGGACATGAGCGGCAAGAAGAAGATCGCCGAGGCCGTCAAGATCATGAAGTAACGGCTGGAGCAATTCCAGGAAAGCTGCGCGGCGAGGCATAGCAGGCTCAGGCGGCGCGAAGGGCGGAGAACCAGTGCCCCGCCCTTCGGTTCATGCTTTTGCCGCGCCGACCGCTCTCGGTCCCTTCTTCGTGCAACCGAAAGCGGCGGCATGTGTTATTGATATCCATTCGCGCAATCCTGCGAAAACGCGCATCGGCCTTCGGCGGGATTGCATAAGACAAATGGCTGGAGCGCTCTGGCCGAGCGGCCCCGTCGCGAGGAAAGGAAAATCCCCATGAAGGAATTTCAATGCGGATCGCTGGTTCCCGGCTGTGACTGGCACACGCGCGCCGAGGCAGAAGCGGAGGTCATGCGCCGAGCCGTTGAGCATATGCGTGAAACGCATGGCGAGACCATCATCCGCGAGACGATGATCGAGGCGATCCGCTCGCGCATCCAGAAGGTTCGCGACGCCGCCTGAGCGAGTCTCATCACGGATTTCGAAACGCCAACATGCAGCAGGCGGGACGCCCTTCCGGCGCGTCCCGCTCTGCGTTGCCGATTCCTCTGATCGCCGGCCAATGCCATATTCATGCATATTTCGCGAATTCTTATATTCGTAATAGCGTAGATAACCTCGCGGTAACGGTGCGCGTGCGATTGTCCGGCGAATGATCCGGCCAGAGGCGGCTGCCCGAGGAGCCCTTCGCCATCAAGGCGCTGTCCGGAATGGTGGGGCGAGGTGCTTCGCGCATGCGCGAGCGGTCCAACATCCGAGGCGGTTTCTGCACGGCGGTGCTCTTGGCGTGCGCGTTCCTCTTTGCGCCCGCCGCGGCCGCGCAGGAATGGACCACCTCGCTCGTCGATGTCCATCAGGGTTCTCCGCTCAGCGACAAGGCCAGGGGCCTCGGCACTGGCGGCTATGAATTGCAGAGCGGAAGCTGGGTCTCCTTCAGCCGTTGGTATCACGCGAGTTGGGTCGACATGCATGTCGACTTCCTCACTCAGATCACGCCCGATACGGGCTTGCTCTGGGGGTTCGGCACCGGCGAGCAAGCCGAGAAATATCGTATCGAGCCGAGCCTCAAGCTCGGATTTCTCACCCAGACCCATCCGAATCCGAACAGCACGCTGTCCCTGTCGGTCACCACCACCATCGGCGGCAACCTGACGGAAAAGCCTTGCCAGGCCTACTACGGCGAGTTCGGAACCTACAGCGTCAATTGCCGGCTGGCGGCGGGCGAGACCGCGCCTGAGGAAACGCTGAAGTATCTGGTCAGCGCCAGGCCGGAGACCATGCATCTCTGGCTGAACTATTGTCTAACTTTCTGATCGGAGGGGCAGGCAAATGAAATCATCTTGTCCCGAAACTCACGATCGCCGTCCTGGTTCTGTCTGACTGGAGAATGAACATGTCCGTTAAGTCCTTGAAGTTCGGCCTCGCGGCCGCCTTGGCCATTCTTTTGGCGCCGATGGCATCGGCGCAGGAAGCTCTCAGCCCGGACGAAATGGCCGCGCTCTGCCATGGCGGCGGGTCCATCTGCGTAAGCGCAACGATCCCGGTCACGCGCACGACGCAGGCCGTGCAGAGCTGGATGAGCCCCGACGTCAGCGCCGCATGGGCCGCCGGCTACAAGGGCAAGGGCGTCACCATCACCATGGTCGACGACTTCAGCAGCACGTCGCGCTTCTCCGGCAATTTCGGCATTGGCGTGCAGACGCAGCGGCACGGTGAATGGACGCGCGAGGAGGCAAGCATGATCGCCCCCGCGGCGACCATCCGCTCCAAGGATTTCTCGACCGGCACGTATGTCCCGCTGGCGGGCGGCCGCAACGTGCTCAACCTCAGCTATGGCATGTACACCACGGCGGGTTACAGCGTGAACCAGATCGGCTGGGCCCCAGAAGAGGCGTCGATCATATCCTATGCAACCAAAGGCTCGGCCATCGTCTCGAAGGCGGCCGGCAACGACGCTGTCGCCGTTGGCGCGGCCATCAACGGCCAGCAGGACTATCTCGATCTCGCTTTGATCGGCAAATCGACGGCGATCTTCGTCGGCGCGCTGTCGACGAACGGCACGACGGCCAACAAGGCTCAGCTGGCATGGTATTCCGACTACGCCGGTACCAATACGCAGGTGCAGAGCCATTTCCTGGTGGTCGGCGTCGAAGGCGACAAGACCGGTCTTTACGGAACGTCCTTCGCCGCGCCGATCATCTCGGGCTACGCCGCGATCATCGGCAGCAAGTTCACCAAGGCGACGCCGGTTCAGATCACCAACGACCTGCTCAACACGGCCCGCACCGATACGCTGGCGAACTACGATCCGTCCATCTACGGCAAGGGCGAGGCGAGTCTCTCGCGGGCGCTGGCTCCCGTGGCGATACACTGACAGGCGCGCCAGTCGCCCGACGGACTCGCGCCAGTCGCCCGACGCACTAGGGCTCCAGGGCCTGCGCGGCGCGTTCCATGAGCGCGCCGCGTTGCAGGGTGAAGCCCGATCCGACCCATTCCCTTTCGAGGTTCTTCAGCGTCGCGCCGAGCTTCGGCCCCGGCGACGCCCCAAGTTCGGTCAGGTCGGCGCCCTTGATCGGAAACACCGGTTTTGTCCATCTCAGCGTGAAGTTGAGCAGGCGTGAAAGGCCGCCAGCCTCCATCATCGCCTGGTTGTCTTCCACGGCACGCGTCCGCGCGGCGGCAAGCGCCAGCCGGATGCGGTCGAGATAGCCGTCGCGATCGCCGTAATAGAGTTTCTTGGCCAGTTCGGTCTCGGTCATCTTCGCATCCGGGGCGATGGTCAGCGCCCAATGCCGCAGGCGAGCGGCCTCGTCATTCGAAAGCCGCAGCCGCTCGCCAAGCGTCTTCATGCGCGCGACATCGGGCGGGACGATTGCCTCGAGCCGCAGCATCGGATCGGCGATCCAGCCGAGATCCTTCCCGGTCCTGGCCAGGCCGTGGATGGCATCGATGCCCCATTTCTCGCTTTCCGGGAGCACGGCGGTCAGCACGCCGGCCTGGCGCATCCAGAGCAGGGCGCGCGAAGGGTCCGGAGCCGACAGCAGCTTCTTCAGTTCGGACCAGACGCGTTCGGCAGAAAGCTGGGCAAGCCCCTCCTTCAGCCTGGCGCAGGCCTTCAGGCCTTCGGCATCGGGCCGGCCTTCGCCATACCAGGCGAAGAAGCGGAAAAAGCGCAGGATGCGCAGATAATCCTCGCGGATGCGTGCCTCCGCGTCGCCGATGAAACGCAGCCGCCGCGCCTCGATATCGGCAATGCCGCCGACAAGATCGACGACCGTGCCGTCGGCTTCGGCATAGAGCGCGTTGATGGTGAAATCGCGCCGCTCGGCATCAAGTTTCCAGTCGCGCCCGAAAGTCACTTTCGCCCGGCGGCCGTCGGTCTCGACATCAGCGCGCAGTGTGGTGACTTCATAGGGCTTGCCGCCCGCAATCACGGTGATGGTGCCGTGTTCGATCCCTGTCGGCGCCGTCTTGAAGCCGGCCGCCTTCGCCCGCCGGATGGTCTCTTCGGGCAGTGTCGTCGCGGCGATGTCGATATCGGCCACCGGTTGGCCAAGCAGCGCATTGCGCACCGCGCCGCCGGCGACACGCGCTTCCTCGCCGCCCTGCTTAAGCGCAGCCAGCAATTGCTGCAGGGCCTTGTCGCCAAGCCAACCGGCCTGGCTCGAGAGGGACAGCTCGACGCTCACGCATAAAGCCTTTCATAAAGCGTGCGGATGATGCCGGCGGTGACGCCCCAGATTCGCTGGTCGCCATAGGGCATATCGTAAAAGAACCATTCGAGATCGTTCCACATGCGGCTGTCGCGCGTGTGGTTGGCCGGATCCATCAGGAAACTCAGGGGGACCTCGAAAGCGGCGTCGACTTCGTCGGCATTGAGCGTCAGCGAAAAGCCCGGACGCACGACGGCGAGCACCGGCACGATGCGGTAGCCGCTGCCCGACACATAATCCGGCATGCGGCCGATGATCTCGATATGGTCGCGATCGAGGCCGATCTCCTCGAAGGTCTCCCGCAGCGCGGTCGCCTCGGGGCCGGGATCGGTCGGATCGATCGTGCCGCCTGGAAATGCTACCTGGCCGGAATGGCTGCGCAGCTTCTCGGCGCGCTTGGTGAGCAGCACCATGGCGCCCTCGGCGCGGTCGACGACGGGGATAAGCACGGCCGCGTCACGCAGAGGCTTGACGTGTTGGAGCCTGGGGTGATCGGGATTGAAGCGATGATCGCCGAAATCCTCGCCAGCAGTGATCGCGGCCTGCGCGGCGGCCCGCGCCCGGAAATCCGCGATCGAAAACGGCGCCCGCGTCACCTGGTCCATCACGCGCTCAGCCGTTTCAGTTTTTCGGCCGGCATGATCGGATAGACCTCGCCGCCGGAGCGGACGGCGAACATCGCCTTGCCGTCGATGTCGATCTCCTCGCCATGCGCGACCAGCTCATACATCACAGCCCGCGCCACCAGCGCCTCAAGCCGTCCGCGTACCAGCACATAGGGTTTCAGCCCGCCGGTTTCGACCTCGTCGACGAAACGCAGCGGATGGCCGGGCCCGGCGGCGACAACGTCGCCGACATTGGTGCGGAAAGTGATGACTTGCTCGTTGCCGCTCCCGGAGACATTCATTTCGACGGCGATGAACGGCGCGTCGGCGACGCGGATTCCGACCCGCTCGACCGGAGTCACCAGATAGGTTTTGCCGTCGGCATCCTTGCGCAGCACGCTGGAAAAGAGCTGCACCAGCGGCATGCGCCCGATCGGCGTGCCGAGATAGAACCAAGTGCCGTCCGCCTTGATCTCCATATCGAGATCGCCGCAGAAATCCGGGTTCCAGCGCTCGACCGGCGCCGGCCCCTTGCCCGCCCGGGCCGCGCGCGAGATCAGCGCCTCGAGGCCGCGCGCCTCGGTAGCGCTCGTCAAGCTCTGCTCACCCGGGCTTTGTTCACGATGTTCGCTGCGTTCGGCCATGGTCACGAAATAGTCACTGTTGTCCCGATTGTCAGCCTTGTCCGCCCAAGTCTGTGATTTAAGTTCATTCACAGGCGCCAAGCGAAGCCGAATCGCGGCATTCTGCGACATTGAGAATGCAGGCCGGTATCTCCAACCACAAGGATCGAACGGCATGAGCGTGATGATCAAGGAAAGCCCGATCAGCGAGAAAGCGATGATCGAGGAAGCTGAAAAAGCGCTGGCCGACATCTCCAAGGTCCGCGATGCGGTCGGCCGGGTGATCTTCGGCCAGGAAGCGGTCGTCGAGCGCACGCTGGTGGCGCTTCTGGCGGGCGGCCACGCGCTGCTGGTCGGCGTGCCGGGCCTCGCCAAGACCAAGCTGGTCGAAACGCTGGGCATCGTGCTCGGCCTCGATTCGCGCCGCGTCCAGTTCACGCCCGACCTGATGCCGTCCGACATCCTCGGCTCCGAGGTGATGGAGCAGGACGAGTTCGGCAAACGCTCCTTCCGCTTCATTTCCGGGCCGATCTTCACGCAATTGCTGATGGCGGACGAGATCAACCGCGCCTCGCCGCGCACGCAGTCGGCGCTGCTGCAGGCGATGCAGGAATATCACGTCACCATAGCCGGCGCCCGTTACGACCTGCCCTCGCCCTTCCACGTGCTGGCGACGCAGAACCCGCTGGAACAGGAAGGCACCTACCCGCTACCCGAAGCCCAGCTCGACCGCTTCCTGATGCAGGTCGACATCCTTTATCCGGAGATCGATGCGGAGCGCCGCATCCTGCTCGAAACGACCGGTATCGACGAAGCCAAGGCCGACAAGGTGCTGCAGCCGGCGAGACTGAAGGAGATCCAGACGCTGATCCGCCGCATGCCGGTGCCGGAAAGCGTCGTCGAGGCGATCCTCAAGCTGGTGCGTTCGGCCCGGCCCGGCCAGGGCAATGCCGAGACGGACAAGCATGTCGCCTGGGGGCCGGGGCCCCGCGCCAGCCAGGCGCTGACCCTGTGCGCCCGCGCCCGCGCCCTATATGATGGAAGGTTGGCGCCGTCGGTGGACGACGTCCGCGCCTTGGCCGAACCGGTGCTGCAGCACCGCATGGCGCTGACGTTCGCCGCCCGCGCCGAAGGCACTTCGGTGCGCGACGTGGTGGCGAAGCTGGCAAAAGGCATCTGATGGGTCGAATAGGCGAGGTCCAGGCACCGGTTGCGACGCGCGACGCGCTCGCCCGCGGCCGGTTGCGGGCTTCACTGGTGCCGGACCTGCTGGTCGAGGCGCGGCGCATCGTCAATACGGTGATCGCCGGTTGGCACGGCCGTCGCAAGCGCGGCATCGGCGAGAATTTCTGGCAGTTCCGGCCTTATGTCGAAGGCGATTCCTCGCGCATCGACTGGCGCCGCTCGGCCAGAGACGACCATACCTATGTGCGCGACCGCGAATGGGAAGCGGCGCACACCGTCTGGCTCTGGGCCGACCCCTCGCCTTCCATGCTCTACAAATCGGCCGGCGCCGGCGTTTCCAAGGAATCGCGCGCGCTGGTGCTGGCACTCGCCTTGGCCGAGCTTTTGTCGCGCAGCGGCGAGCGCATCGCCTGGCCGGGCCTGACCGACCCGTTCACCGCCCGCAACGGCGCCGAGCGTATCGCCGCCCAGTTGAGCCACGCCGCCGCGCTGCCGGCCAAACCCGACTTGTCGGCCATCCGCCGCTTCTGCGACATCGTGCTCGTCAGCGATTTCCTCGACCCGGTCGAGGAAACCATGGCCTGGCTCGAGGTGCTTGCCCGGCATGGCGTGCGCGCGCACCTGATCGAGGTCGCCGACCCGGCCGAGGAAACCTTCCCCTATGCCGGCCGCACCGAGTTCACCGATCCCGAGACCGGCGACAAGCTGACCGCCGGCCGCGCCGAGATGCTGGCCGAGGAATACCGCCTGCTTTACCGGGCCCGCCGCGAGGAGCTGGCCGCATGGTGCAAGCGCCTCGGCTGGAGCTTTACCGTCAATCACACGGACCGGCTCGCCTCCGAAGCGCTGGTGCGCGTCCACATGGCAATGACCGCCGGCGGCAGTCATGCAGGGCTTGCCGACAAAGGTCATGCAGGGCTGGCCGATAGAGGTCACCCCCCGCAGGACACTGGAAAGGCGGTCGCATGAGCTGGCTGCCGCTTTCCTTCGGGGCGCCCATGGTGCTGTGGGGCCTTCTGGCGCTGCCGGTGATCTGGTGGCTGCTCAGGCTCACCCCGCCCAAGCCGCAGACGGAAGTTTTCCCGCCGCTGAAAATCCTGGCCCGGGTCCTCCGGCGCGAGGAAACCCCGCAGCAAAGCCCGTGGTGGCTGACGCTGCTTCGGCTGCTCATGGCGGCGCTTGTCGTGATGGCGCTGGCCGAGCCGGTCTTCAATCCGCGCGAAAAGCTGCCGGCGGAAGGTTCCGCCCTGGCGCTTGTCATCGACAACAGCTGGGCAAGCGCCGCTGACTGGGGCAAGCGCGTCGCCACCGCCGAGCGGCTGATCGCCGACGCCGGATCGAATGGCGTGCCGATCGTCATTGCCTTCACCGCCGAGAAGCCCAATGCCGAGATCGGCCCCTTCGATGCCTCAGCCGCGCTCGACCATCTGCGCGCCGCCAAGCCGCGGCCGATCCCCACAGACAGGCCCGCCGTCTATGCCCGCGTCGCCGCCGCGTTGGAGCGCCTGCCGGGCGCCAGCGTCGCGGTGCTCGCCGATGGCCTTGCCGCCAAAGGTGACGAAGCCGCTTTCAAGACGCTGCTCGAAAAGAACGCGAAGCGGCTGGTCTGGGCCAATTCCGACCGGCCCTCGGTGACCGGCCTGACTAGCGCCGACAACCAGGTCGACGGTTTCGCTTTGACCGCTATCCGCGCGCCGGGCAATCCGGCGCCGGCGCAGGTCACCGCGGGCGCCTTCGACGACAAGGGCCGCCGCATTGCCGACGCGACGTTGACCTTCGCGCCGGGCGAAGCCGCCGCCACGGGGACGATGGCGGTTCCCTTCGAGCTACGCAACGATTTCGCCTCGATCGCGCTCGACGGCGAGCACCAGGCGGGCGCGGTGCGGGTGCTGGACGAAAGCTCGAAACGACGCCGTGTCGGCCTGCTGTCTCAGGCCGAGGCCGACCAGGCGCAGCCGCTTCTGTCGCCGCTCTACTACATCCGCCGCGCCCTGCAGCCCTTCGCCGACCTGGTCGAGCCGTCGAGCGCCGACCTCGCCGACGCCATTCCGCAGCTTCTCGACCAGAAACCGGCGATGATCATCATGGCCGATGTCGGCACCATCCCGGAGCAGGTCAGGCAGCGTCTGGTCGACTGGGTCGACAAGGGCGGCACGCTGGTGCGTTTTGCCGGCCCGCGTCTTGCCGCGGCCGGCAATGACGACGACCTTTTGCCGGTCCGGCTGCGCAGCGGCGAGCGCGCGCTCGGCGGCGCGCTGTCCTGGACGACACCGCAGGCGGTCACCGAATTCCCGAAGAACGGTCCCTTCGCCGACCTTTCCCCGCCCTCCGAGGTGACGGTCAGCCGGCAGGTTCTGGCCGAGCCGACGCCCGACATCGTCGAGCGTACCTGGGCCACGCTTGCCGACGGCACGCCGCTGGTGACAGGCATGAAAAAGGACAAGGGCACGCTGGTGCTCTTCCATGTCACGCCCGAGGCGACCTGGTCGAACCTGCCGATCTCCGGCACGTTCGTCGAGATGCTGCGGCGCGTCGTGCAGCTGTCGCGCAACCAGGGCGCGGCGATCGCCAATGCCGAAGCCACCGCCGCTTCGCTGGCACCCTACCGCATGATCGGCGCCGACGGCATGCTGACGCCGCCCTCGCCTGATGCCCGGCCGCTGGTGCCCGGCGCCGGCCCGCTACCGGTGACGCTGGAGAACCCGCCCGGCCTTTACGGCTCCGAGACGGGCGTGTTCGCGCACAATCTACTCGAGGCATCGAGCACCTTCGCGCCGCTGGTGCGCCCGCAGGTTTCGCTGCCGGTGACCGCCATCCCCTATGCCTTCGACGAATCGGAAAACCTCAAGGGGCCGCTGGTCGCCGTCGCGCTCCTGTTGATGGCGCTCGACACCTTGGCCGTGTTCTGGATGGGCGGCCTGTTGGCGCGCCGGCCACGCCGCGCGGCCGTGGCGACCACAGCCGCCGTCCTGGTCGTGCTGGGCGGCCTCTTCGGCCACGCCGATCTCGCCCGCGCCGACGATTCGAAGCCAGGCGACGCCCAGGCGATCGACGACATTTCGAAGACCCGCATCGCCTATGTCATCACCGGCGAGCCCGGCGTCGATTCGATCAGCCGCGCCGGCCTTGAAGGCCTGACCCGTTTCCTGATCGAGAAGACCGCGCTCGAGCCCGGCCCGCCGGCCGGCGTCGACATCGCCAAGGACGAGCTGTCCTTCTTCCCGCTGATCTATTGGCCGATCGATGCATCGGCGCCGATGCCCAGCCAGGCGGCGATCGCCCGCATCGATGCCTATATGCAGCAGGGCGGCACGGTCCTGTTCGACACGCGCGACCAGTTCTCGAACGGCATCGGCGCCGGCTCGGCAAGCCCGGCGACCGAGCGGCTGCGCGACATCCTCGCGAATCTCAACGTGCCGCCGCTGGAGCCGGTGCCGTCCGACCACGTGCTGACCAAATCCTTCTTCATCCTGCCGGAATTCCCCGGCCGCTTCAGCGGCAGCCCGCTGTGGGTCGAGGCCTCGCTCGACGCCAGCAACACCGAGAACCGCCCCGTGCGCACCGGCGACGGCGTCTCGCCGATCATGATCACCGCCAATGATTTCGCCGGCGCCTGGGCGGTCGACGAGAACGGCGATCCGATGCTGCCGACCGTGCCGCCGGACCCGATGCAGCGCGTCTATGCGCTGCGCGCTGGCGTCAACATCATGATGTACATGCTGACCGGCAACTACAAATCCGACCAGGTGCATGTGCCTGTGCTGCTCGAACGGCTGGGGCAGTAGCTCCATGAACTGGTCGATTTCCTTCGAACCGCTCGTCTCCTGGCCGCTCTTCGGCCTGCTCTTCGTGCCGTTGCTGCTGCTGGCGCTGGTCGGCCTGTGGTTCCGCCAGCGCGGATCGGCATTGCGCTTCATCGCGCTGCTCGCGCTTGCCGCGGCTTTGCTCAACCCGGTGTTCCTCGCCGAGGAGCGCGAGGCTCTGAAGAGCGTCGTCGCGCTGATCGTCGACCGCAGCCAGAGCCAGGATATCGGCGACCGCGCCAGGCAGACCGACGAGGCGCTGGCCGGGATGCAGGAGCGTCTCGGCCGCTTCAAGCAATTCGATGTCCGCGTCGTCGAGGCCGGCAAGTCCGAAGCCGCTGACGAACGTACCGAAACCAGGCTGTTCAGCGCGTTGGAGGGCGCCTTCCGCGACGTGCCGCCGTCGCGCATCGGCGGCGCGATCATGATCACCGACGGCGAGGTGCATGACGCACCCGGCGGAACGCCGGAATTCAACGCGCCGCTGCATGCGCTGATCACCGGCAGCGAGCACGAGAAGGACCGCCGCATCCGCTTCGAGAACGCGCCGCGCTTCGGCCTCGTCGGCAAGCCGCTCGACATGACCTACCGCGTCATTTCGACGGAAGGCAATGGCGCCCCGGTGGATGTGCGGGTCTCGGTCAATGGCGAGCAGGTCTCGGTCGAGCACGCGACAGTCGGCCAGCCGATGAAGCTCTCGGTCACCATTCCCAATGCCGGCCGCAACATCGTCCAGCTCGGCATCGACCGCGAGCCCGGCGAGCTGACGGACGCCAACAACCGGGCGATCGCCGTGGTCGACGGCATCCGCGAGAACCTGCGCGTGCTCTTGGTCTCCGGCGAGCCGCATGCCGGCGAGCGCACCTGGCGCAACCTTTTGAAGTCGGACGCGTCGGTCGATCTCGTCCACTTCACCATCCTGCGCCCGCCGGAAAAGCAGGACGGCACGCCGATCAACGAGCTGTCACTGATCGCTTTCCCGACGCGCGAGCTGTTCGTCGAGAAGATCAAGGATTTCGACCTGATCATCTTCGACCGCTACCAGCACCGCGACGTGCTGCCGATCCTCTATTACGACTACATCTCCGAATATGTCGAAAAGGGCGGCGCGCTGCTGATTGCCGCCGGGCCCGAATATGCCGGCGAGAACTCCATCGCCCGCACCCCGCTTAATGCCGCGCTGCCGGCCATGCCGACGGGCGAAGTGGTCGACAAGGCCTTCTATCCGCGCCTGACCGATCTCGGCCAGCGCCACCCGGTGACGCGCGGGCTCGACGGCTCGGCAAGCGAGCCGCCGCATTGGAGCCGCTGGTTCCGCACCATCGGCGTCAAGAATCCGGAAGGGGAAGTGGTGATGAAGGGCGCCGACGACCGGCCCCTGCTCTTGCTCGACCGCAAGGGTGAAGGCCGGGTGG